>JANXYD010000471.1 GCA_025350265.1 Hyphomicrobiaceae bacterium
TTCAGATCGACCCGGCGCTTCTTGCCGTTCTTCGCCGCATCCCAAACGACCGGATAATCGTTTACGTGAACGACATATCCGCGCAAGACTGTGATGCAGTGGCCAATGCGCAGACAATGGCAACAAGACAGCGCACGCGAGCCAAAATTCTTGAACGCATGCTGCGTCAGAAACTTCACCGGGAACTTACGGTCATCACGGGCAGCCGCGACGACGAACTGGTCTCAGAACTTCATGCAAGCCTGCCTGCGACGCAAGTCGCCGTTGACAATGCAGACTTGATCCGAGAAATTTCATGCCGCACGCTCAATGGGCCTTTTGTGCGCCGTCTCGCGAATGCGGCGTCAGTGCTACGCGACGTCGCTGAAGCGCGCGAGGCGTCGGCACGTTCAAATGTATTCAGTATTTCCAACCGTATACTCGATATTCACAAGGACCGCGCGGACAAGGAACTGACTTTTCAGCACATTCAGAAGCTGATTGAGGAGATCCGACAGCTTTGCGAAAACATTGAACAAAGCTGCAATATGGCATCGGCGTCGATCCGCGCGTTGCAAGGCGAAGGGGAACTCGCGGTACGTCAGATCCTCGATCGCCAATTGGATACGTTCCTAATCGCTCAGAGCGGGAAATTGCGTTCAGCGTTACGGAATCACAAGGAAAGCGAGTGGCGCTGCGATACCGCCGATTGGCGACGGGAGTTCGAAGACGAGGCGTCAAATCTCTGTCGAGACATGCGTCTGAAATTAATTGGTATTTTGCGCGCCAGCGTGGAGGACTTCACACGAACTGTGAAGTTGGCGCTTCCTGAAGCGCTCGAGGATTTTGACGTGGCTCAGCCTGCGGCGAATTTCCATTTGCGGGCGATCGAGGTGCCCACCGATCCGGTAGCGCTGAAGTTGGATCATCGGAACTGGAGCAGCTGGTTCAAACCACAACAGACGCCCGCAAGTGTCCTGGCTGAATTCAAGAAGCTGCTCTCAGCCGAGTTCGACAAGGCGTATCGCGCCACTGTCGAGCAGATGAAACAAGGAATAGCAAAGGACGGAGCCGCCGTTCTCTATCGCATCACGCAAAAAAGTATTACGATCATTGGCATGATGATTGAACGCCGCGACCAACTCGCCAAGGCTGCCGATAATCTGCTTGCGCTGCATCAAGACAGCAATGTCGACCGCCTTCTTGCGGTCCATGTCCTTGAGCAAAACCAGGCCGAACGAGTTGCTTTTTTCGCGTCCGAAATCAAGACGGCTCTCGATGAACTGATGAGGGCGGCCAGCGCGCCGTTTGCGGATGCCCGACAGTCAGGCTAAACGGCCTGAGTAATGCGACTATGTCAGACTTGTGCAACGTGGATAGATTGGGTGGCTTGTGATGGCTGGGAGGTCTGACGATGGTCGAAATCGCAAGAACCTACAGTCGATTCGCAGTATTCTGACGCGACTCGAGGAAATGGGAGACGCCAGCCACAAGATCGCAACCTCGGAAATGGACCAAACTGATACCGCGTCGGAGTCCAAAATACTCGGACGAGGCTCGGTCACGAGTGTGGTCACGCCAATCTCATTGCGTCGGAAATTGGCAAGTGCCGCCGACAGCACGGCCAGACAAGAAATTCTAAGCGCCCCGCGACCGGTACAGGAGAACGTCGCCAGGGCGACGACCTCGCCGGCACCGGAAATCCGTGAATATATCGAACCGTCGGCCCCCCGCAATATCAGTGCGACCACCGAAATGTGGAAGTCGAGTCCACATGAACTCGACCCGGAAAATCTCCGTGCTGAAGCGCGGTCCGAACGGTCACAGCCAGCCTTAAAAAATTCGCCCGGCACCGGCAAAATCAAAATGGCGGTCCTTGCGGTCAGCGTTACGCTCGTTGCCGGCGCTTGCCTCGTCATTGCTAAAATATTTCTTCTATCGGCGGTGTCGACGCAACCGGTCGATCAACCAGCGGTCACACAGACGCTGTCGGGTATTGTTACCGCGACTGGCCTCCCATCGTCGTCGGACAAGACTGCTACCGCTGTGCTTGACGTACCTGTTCCGGTTCCGGCGCGCCGACCAACGTCCGTTCGTGCCATTTCACCCCCACCAGCGGGTGTGGATTTTGAACAGCCGATCGAGGCGACGAGTGGTGTTGCCGTGCCTGTGCCGCTGCGGGTCAATCAAACACTGGTTGCCGGCATTGAAGAATACTACATCACCATCAATGGTCTGCCTTCGGGCGCGATACTGAACAAGGGGCGCATGGTCTATCCGGGCGTCTGGGCCATTGAACCGAACGAGACGTTCAATTTGCAACTCACGATGTCGGGGCGCGGACCTGTGACGACGACCGTTAGCTTGATCCTGGTTGCACGACCTGGGCGGATCTTGGCCGAAGGCCGCGGGATAATCCTCCTGCACGACAATTGATTCTCCAATATTTCCAGCTGCCGAAGATCCGCAAATGCGACTTGCTCTCTGATTTGTAAGACAGCCTGTCACTCAACTTCGAGCGTGATCTGGTGGTGGTCAGACTGAGAGACTGGGGGCAATTTCTGGCGAAAGTGACTTCATGAAAATCACTTGCCAATCGCTTTTTCCTATGTACAATCTTTGACGATCTGAGAAGCGTCAAGGCACTCAGCGACCTTCAATTTATTGCGGTCGAGCCGAGCGCAGACGAGTAACGACGCTAATTTCTCGGCTGATCAAATAGATAGAGTTCACGTCAAGACACCGACGATTGAAGCATATTTAATATTTTCTCTTGTCGATCCAGACAAGCAACATTTGGGGGAAGGTCATGCGGAAGAGCATAGTAACAACAACGTTGTTTGCGCTCTATGCGCTCGCAGTGCCAGCGCAGGCCCAGAATCCTGGCTGCAAATTGTGTGCGGCAAAATCTACGGTGGCTGCTTGCGCGCAGTGCGTCAAAGAGAATTACTCCGGTCAGTTTACTCCGGCACAGATGCGGTCATGGTGCGAGACAAATCAGCCGATCTGCATGGCTCGTGCGAAAAAGAAGGACTAAAACTCCGGCACTTTGGCGGCCACATATTGAGCGAGGTCCGAAGCGGGCAGCAAGCTCGCGTCAGCCTGCCCCACCCCGCCGTCGACGGAGGGACTACACCTGAGAGAGAACCATCGGCGCGACAGGCTGAAGCCCCGCCCTTGCATGCCGGAAAGCACGGCCGTATGCCTGTGCGTATCCGACATCAAAAGGAAAACCGCATGGCTCAGCACTTGAAACGGGGCGCGAGCGCCAGCGAACGGAAGGCGCAAGACGCCAAGGTGCGCGAAGCCGTCGAAGGCATTCTGGCTGATATCGAGACGCGTGGCGACGCTGCGATCCGCGAGCTTTCCAAAAAATTCGACAACTGGGAGCGCGACGATTTCCGTTTGAGCGCGGCCGAAATCGAGGCGTGCCTCGGCCAACTGCGCAAGCGCGATCTCGACGACATCCGTTTCGCCCAGACGCAAGTGCGAAATTTTGCCCAGAAGCAGCGCGAAGCTCTCAAGGATATCGAAGTCGAGACGCTGCCGGGCGTCGTGCTGGGACACAAAAACATTCCGGTCAACTCGGTCGGGTGCTACGTGCCGGGCGGCAAGTATCCGCTGCTGGCGTCGGCGCACATGTCTGTCATCACGGCGAAGGTTGCCGGCGTGCCCCGCATCATAACGTGTGCGCCGCCGTTCAAGGGCCGCCCGGCGGCGGCGATCGTTGCCGCACAACATCTGGCTGGTGCCGACGAAATCTATTGCCTGGGCGGCATCCAGGCGGTGGGTGCGATGGCGCTCGGCACGCAGACAATCAAGCCTGTCGACATGCTGGTGGGGCCGGGCAATGCGTTCGTCGCCGAGGCCAAGCGGCAGTTGTATGGCCGCGTCGGCATCGATTTATTCGCAGGCCCCACGGAAACGCTGATCATCGCCGATGACAGCGTGGACGCCGAGATGTGCGCCACCGATCTGTTGGGACAGGCCGAACACGGTCCCGACAGTCCGGCTATTTTGCTGACCAATTCGGAGAAACTCGCACGCGCCACAATGGCCGCCGTCGAGCACCTGCTGAGCATTTTGCCGACCGCCGAAATCGCCGCCAAAGCGTGGGCCGACCATGGCCAGGTGATCGTCTGCGACAGCTACGACGAAATGGTCATCGAGGCCGATCGCATCGCGTCGGAGCACGTGCAGGTGATGACCCGCGATCCCGATTTTTTCCTCGCGCGGATGACCAACTACGGCGCGTTGTTTCTGGGGCCGCGCACGAACGTTGCCTATGGCGACAAGGTGATCGGCACCAACCACACGCTGCCGACCAACAAGGCGGCGCGCTACACCGGCGGGCTATGGGTGGGCAAGTTTCTCAAGACCTGCACCTATCAGCGCGTGCTGACCGACGAGGCCTCGACGATGATCGGCGAATACTGCTCGCGGCTGTGCATGCTGGAAGGCTTCGTCGGCCACGCCGAACAAGCCAACGTCCGCGTCCGCCGCTACGGCGGCCGCAACGTGCCCTACGGCAAGGCTGCGGAGTAGGTGGCGTCGGGGTGATGGTGATTGCAAATTAGTTTGTAGTCATCAGCTTACTTGATAACCCAACTGAGCCAAGGCCTCGGTCAGTTTTGCCAGATTAGGGGGCCAGAAAACAACGAACCTCGGGGCATTGCTGTTGCCGTCATGTTCGATCCGCAGGCCTTTGGAGATCAAGGCGGAGTACACACTAATTTTGGTGATGGAGGCTTTCGGGAATGCGAATTTTATTCCCATCACCCACAACTTCAATTCGTCGGGGTCCGCAGCAAGTTTTGCCAACGGCCAGGTCGCGTTAAAGATCCCAAGTCGGGCCCCACCAATTTGCGAGAAGGTCATTGCGGTTCTTTCTTAGGCACTAACTGGGGCACTAACTGGGGCACTAACTGGGGCCCTAACTGGGGCCCTAACTGGGGACAGTTATTATTCCCTCGGTTTCGTCCTAACTCAGCATATAATTGCACCAACGTCGAAGGAGATATCGACGCCCATCTTGCCCTGCATCCTTGACGGTCTGCGATGATCACGTCCACCACCTTCGCGCTGTTCACCGGCACTTGCATCCTGCTGGCGCTGACGCCCGGCCCGAACATGAGCCTGATCGTCGCCAACACGCTGGCGGGTGGCTTGCGTGCGGGCTTGACGACGCTGGCCGGCAGTTCGACCGGGTTGGCTGTTCTGGTCGCGATCGCGGCTGCCGGTATGAGTTCGGTGATGGTGCTGATGGCCGCATGGTTCGATTATGTGCGGTGGGCGGGGGCGGTTTATCTGATCATCCTCGGTATCAGGCAGTTGCGGGGATGGTGGCTGCGGCGCGGCGGCGATCATGTGGCCGTTGCCCCGACGGGGGTTACGACATTCGCGCACGGGTTGTTGGTATCGCTGTCGAACCCGAAGGTGCTGCTATTCCTCGGCGCGTTCCTGCCGCAGTTCGTCGATCCCCGGCGCGATGCGCTGCCGCAGTTGGCCGTGCTGGCTGTCGTGTTCTGGGCGACGCTGCTGCTGACCGATCTGGCTTATACGGTCGCGATCGCGCGCGCCCGCGCGTCGATCGACATGCGCAAGCTGCAGACGCTCGATGGCGTTGCGGGCGGGCTGTTGCTGGTCGGTGGACTGGTGCTGGCAACGGCGCGGCGGCCGGGTTAAGTTCCAACGATCGCCCCGTTACGAAAGTTGCCGTCATGGATCTAACCGCGTTGCGCACACCCGACACGCGCTTTGCCAGCCTGTCTGGTTTTGCCTACGAGCCCAACTACCTGGATGCCTTGCCGGGTTACGAAGGCCTGCGCATGCATTACCTGGACGAAGGTCCGCACGACGGGCCGGTCGCGCTGTGCCTGCACGGTCAACCGACCTGGAGCTATCTTTATCGGCGGATGATCCCGCTCCTGACGGCGGCTGGTTATCGCGTGATCGCGCCGGATATGTTCGGCTTCGGCCGCTCAGACAAGCCGGCCGAGGGTGCCGCCTACACCTTTAATTTCCATCGTGGCAGCCTGCAAGCACTGGTCACCGAACTCGACCTCAAGGACATTTTGCTGGTCGCGCAGGATTGGGGCGGCCTGCTGGGCTTGACGCTGCCGATGGACGACGCCGCCCGCTACTCAAAACTGCTGCTCATGAATACCGCGTTCGCCACCTATGACGGCCCGTTGCCGCAAGGATTTGTGGCGTGGCGGCAATGGTCGAATGCCAACCCGGATATGGCTGTTGGCAAGCTCATCAAACGAGGTGCTCCGCAGCTGACGGACGCAGAGGCGGCTGCCTATGACGCGCCGTTCCCGAGCGTTGATTACAAGGCCGGCGTGCAACGGTTTCCAAATTTGGTACCCGACAACGCGCAGGCTGAGGGCGTGGCGCTATCGTTGCGCGCGCGCGACTGGTGGCAGACCAAATGGCGGGGCAAGAGCTTCATGGCGATCGGCGGCGCCGACCCGGTCTTCAACGAAGCCGGCATGCGCAAGTTGGCTGGTTTCATCAATGGCTGCCCAGAGCCTTTGGTGATCCCCGAGGCCGGCCATTTCGTGCAGGAGTGGGGCGACAAGGTCGTGCCGGCGGCGCTGACATCGTTCCAGAAATAGCGCCGGAGCGGGCTGCGCTTGGATTAGCCGGGCCGGTAGATCGGCTGGGTCGGATGCCGCCGAGTTAGAGCGACAGGCGAAACCATTGACCTGTGCCGAAGGTCCTTACTTCCCCTCGTCAACCCGGCTTGCTGCGCCCTTCGCGCGGAGAGCCGGGATTTTGACCGCATGTTGGCTTGGCAAGGTGCCGGCTCGCGTCTCGCGCTTGGCCGGGATAACGGCGCGTGTCGCGCAGGGCAGTTGCAAGGGGGAGTTTAACAGTCATTCTTTTCGTTAGTTGGTCAGGTCGGTACTAAAGCGAAGCGCCGATCACCAGCGTCCAGAACGTCTTGAATTCGGTCTTGGGGTCTTGCACGAGCGCGATCCCCATATGCTCGGCGTCGGGCAACAGCAGATTCTTGTTATGGCCGGGGCTTTCCTGCCAACCCTTCATCACTTCGGTAATGCTGGCCTGACCGGTGCCGACGTTTTCGGCGGCGACCTTGGCATTGTAACCGCTGCGTTTGACACGATCCCACGGGTTCGACCCGTCCGACCCGTAATGAGAAATGCGGTCCCATTTGGCGAGATCGCGGCTGTGCGCCTTGGCGGCCTCGGTCAGCGCGGCGTTGAGCTTGAGCGGCTTCAGCCCTTTGCTCTGGCGGTAGGCGTTAACGGCATCGCGGACCTGATCGGCATCGAGCTTGGTCGCGCCATAGTCGCGATCGGCAAGCGCGCCGGCGGGTGCTTTTTCATACTGGCCAGCGGGCGCTCTGTCATCGGCACGGGCCAGCTTGACCGCCGATGCTGCCTTGCGGGCGCTCTGTGGATCGCCGCCCAAACCGCCGCGTGTATCGGCATCGAGGCCTACGGGCTTCTGCGCGACCAGCGGATTTGAAGCGAAGCCGGATGACAGCGTCGAACCACCGACAGCACATCCCCCAGCCGTCAACGCCATCGACATGACGACGGCCAACGCGACACGGCTCATTACTCTACTCCAACGCAACACATTCGACGAACTGTGGTCGAGCATGCCCCATTTCTGGTTAATCCGCCGTTAACTGGCTGACGATGCTAGAGACCGCACAAACGTGGCGTCATTTCGGCCCAATCGTGCCGCAGCGGTGTCGGTGTGGCTTGCTGCCCTCTCAACGGGCCATGGCGTCAACGGCAAGCACCGCATCGGCGAACGGCCCGGGCGCTTCCTGCGGGGGGTTGTGCCCTATGCCCGCAAAGACCCGCCGCTCGTAGGGCCCGGTGAAAAAGCGATGGTGGCCCTCCGACGTTCGCGACGGGCCGACGTCATCGGCATCGCCGTGGATGACGATCGTGGGCACGCCAATTTTCGGTTGCTGCGCCAGACGGGATTCGATCGGCGCATAGCGCGGGTCGCCCGGCGCATTACCCATGCGATGGCGATATGAATGGATGACCACGTCGACGAAATCTGAATTGTCGAAAGCGGCTGTCGTGCGCGCCAGCGTAGCCTCGTCGAAGCGCCACGTCGGCGACCATAATTGCCACAGCAGGCGGGTCATCTCGTGGCGGTTCGCAGCCAGCCCACGCCGGCCGCGTTCGGTCTGGAAATAGTGCTGATACCAGTAGCGATACTCTTGCGCGGGATCGATGGGCGCGGCCGCCGTGGCGATGTTCTGGATGGGATATCCAGCGCAACTGACGAGGCCGCCCACACGCTCGGGCCACAGCGCGGCGGCAACCGCTGCACCGCGACCACCCCAATCGAATCCGGCAAGGATCGCGCGCGGAATCGCCAGCGCGTCCAGCAGGTCGATCACATCGCTCCCAATGGCCGCCTGCTCACCCGAGCGCATGGCCGACAAGAAACGTGTCCCACCATAGCCGCGCAGATAGGGAACAATGACCCGATAGCCCCGCTCAGCCAAGTGCGGCACGACACCGTCGTAGGCGTGGATATCGCAGGGAAAGCCGTGCAGCAACACCACCGGCGTGCCGTCGGCGGGACCGCAATGCTCATAGGCGATATCGAGCAGCGGGGTCTGGATGCGGGCATGCTCGGCCATATCAGTGATCCTGTTTTGCGCCGAGCGTCAGTCGGCCCGAAAAGGTTCGGTGCCGGTCGGCATTCCACCGGCCCCCAAAGTCAGCTTTTCAACCTTGGCCTCGGCCTGCTTCAGCAAGCGATCACAATGATCCTTGAGCGCTTCGCCACGCTCGTAAATGGTGATGCTTTCCTCAAGCTCCACATCGCCCCGCTCAAGCCGGCCGACGATATGCTCGAGCTCTTTCAATGCGCGCTCGAACGTCATCGCGCCGATGTCGGCGTGACGATTGGCAGGTTTTGTAGCCGGTGGCATCGCGTTTTCCATGACGTTCAATCCAAATCATACCAACCTGCGCACACTCTGACTCTTAGTTGAATGACGCGCAGGTTGGTATTCCCAGTTGTTTGTGCATCATGCAGAAAGCATGTCTCCGACATGACGCCGCCCGACCAACCCCGCGCGCCTCAACTCGCCGCATCCATCAGACATTTGACATGCAGCGCCACCGAGCGGGCCAGCGCGCGCAGGTCATAGCCGCCTTCGAGCATCGAGACCAGCCGCCCGTCGCACTGCTTGTGGGCGACATCGGCAAGCTTCATCGTGACCCAGGCGAAATCCTCTTCCTTCAGTCTCAGATTGGCGAGCGGATCGTCCTCGTGCGCGTCAAAACCGGCTGAAACCAGAATCAAGTCGGGCGAGAAATTTCCGAGCGCGGGCAAAATACGGCTCTGGAATGCCTCGCGGAAGAGGTCACCGCCGTCGCCGGGCCGC
>JANXYD010000035.1 GCA_025350265.1 Hyphomicrobiaceae bacterium
GACCGTCACGATCGCGTCCGTCAATCCACGCACGATGTCGCTCCACGTCGTCAGCGCGCCAATCCACCAGTGATCGCCACGGTCCTTGATGCCACGCAGTTCATCGAGCGCGGAAATGTCGAGGAAGCATTGTTGTAGAGCGTTGCCCCAAGCGTTGCGTGTCGCGCGGGCCGGATAGATGTCGGTGCCGCCAGCCAGGATCGTCAGATCATCGCGGCCGCGCAGCAACGCAACCGCCTCCGGCAAATTCTTGGCACGGAGATAATCACTCACCCCTCGCCTCCCGGTTGCCAATGTGGCCAGCGCTTCATGGCGTCGCGGGGCGTATAGTAGCCGCGCTTGATATCGCGCGTAATTGCAGCAGCGCTGCGTGCCGCCGGATCGCCATAGCCGCCGCCGCCGGGTGTCATCACCTCGATGCGATCACCGGCCTTGATGGCGATGTCCTGGTCCTTCGACAAATGCTGCGGCACGAAGGTTTTTCCGTCGCGATGGATGCGCACCACGTTGACTGCGCCGCTACCGCCGCCTTCGATACCAGGTGGCCCGGTGCGGCCGTGGTCCATCACGAACGACGCGCGTGCCTCGCCGCGCAACAACTCTATTTCGTAGTGCACACCGAACCCGCCCCGATGCGCACCCGCGCCACCGGAACCTTCGTGCAGCGAGACATAGCGGAAGAGCACGGGAAACTTCTGTTCCATTACTTCGACCGGCGCGGTCTTGGAGATGCCGATGGTGGAGCAGCCGTTGCTGAGCCCGTCGTGATCTGCGTTGCCGCCGTAGCCGCCGCCGGTGATCTGGTACATCACGTATCCCTGCCCGGTTGCCGGATCGACGCCACCCAAACAGAAATTGCCGCTGGTGCCGGCGGGTGCCGCGGTGACTTGTTCCGGTATGGCGTGGGCCAGCGCCAGGAACACTGCTTCGGCAATGCGTTGGGAAACTTCCGCAGCACAGCCGGAAACCGGGCGCGGGTATTTCGCGTCGAGAAACGTGCCGGCAATGCCGGTAATCAACAGCGGCGCGAAAGCTCCGGCGTTGAGCGGCGTATCCGGAAAGATGTGGCGAACGGCAAGATAGACCGACGACAGCGTCGTTGCCGAAACTGAATTCATCGGCCCTTGGCAGGGGAGCGACGAACCCGAAAAATCAAACGTTAGCGTGCTGCCGATTTTGGTAACTGTGAGCGCGATGCGTAACGGCGTATCAACCACGCCGTCGCTGTCGACAAAGGCTTCGCTTGCGTAGGTGCCGTCGGGAATGGCTGCGATGTGGGCACCCATGAGGGCAGCTGCGCGCTGTTCGAGTTCGCTCCATGCCTGGCGCATGACCGCCAACGAGTGTCGCGTCATGAGATCGCCGAGGCGGCGCGCGCCCAACTGCAACGCTGCGGCTTGCGCCTTGATATCGCCGATGCGCTGATCGGCGATGCGGATGTTGGACTGAATGATGGCGAGTATTTCCGCGTCGATCACAGAGCGCTTGAAGAGTTTGACCGGCGGCAGACGCAGGCCTTCCTGTTCCACTTCGGTGGCATGTGCGGAAAAGCCGCCTGGCACCATGCCGCCGACATCGGGCCAATGGCCGGTATTCTGGAGCCAGCAGACGTGCTCGCCGTCGTAGAAGAACGGCATCACAAAGCGCACATCCATTAAATGCGTGCCGCCGAGATAGGGATCGTTGACGATATAGATATCGCCGGGTTCAGGCTTGCCCGCGCGCCCCTCGCCGATCAGCCGGATCAATTCTCGCGCCGAGTGCTGCATGGTACCGACGAATACCGGCAGCCCCAGTTCGCCCTGACTGATCAGGCGGCCGTCGTCGACGGCATAGATACCGTCGGCGCGATCATCGGCTTCGGCGATCACTGGCGAGAACGCTGCGCGCGAGAACGCGATGTCCATTTCGTTGCACACCTGCCGCAAGCCAGCCTCGATGACCGCGAGCGTGAGTGGATCGAGGGTGGCAGGGGCGTTGGACATGACGGCATCTCAGCGAGTCCGCGCATTCTGAAAGCGAACATCTATCCGATGCTACCGCGAAACCCGGCGCTGGCAAGCGCTTATTGTTTGCGTAAAAACATTACAAGTATCCGGGCTCGTGACCGGCCCAATACGCGGAAACTCAGTTGTCGCTGCTGCTTCAAACAGAAACAGGTACAGATTTCCCCGCGCCACGTGCCATCGTGGCTTGTGGTTTGGCGGCCCAACGCCTGCGCCCGGTTTGGTTTCAAAAACGCAAAACGCGGACCCTTTCCAGAGCCCGCGCTTTATTGCAAGTCCGATCAACCCGTCCCTTAAGCCACGTCCGCCGCCAGGTTGCGCAGCACGTACTGCAGAATGCCGCCGTTGTTATAGTAGTGGATCTCGTCTTCGGTATCGATCCGGCAGATCAGCGGCACGTCGCGCACCACGCCGTCGGTATAGGTGATCTTGGCGATCACCTTCTGGCGCGGGCGGATCGTCGCCAGACCCTCAAGCGTAACGGTTTCAGCGCCTGTCAGCCCGATCGTCTGCCATGACAATCCGTCCTCGAACACCAGCGGCAGAATGCCCATGCCGACGAGGTTGGAGCGATGGATGCGTTCGTAGCTTTGTGCAATCACGGCCTTGATGCCGAGCAGTGTCGTGCCCTTAGCAGCCCAGTCGCGCGACGAGCCGTTGCCGTACTCGATGCCGGCAAACAGAACCAGCGGCACGCCTTCGTTGCGATACTTCTCGGCGGCATCGAAGATCGACATCACCTTCCCATCCGGATAATGCGTGGTGTTGCCGCCTTCCTTGATGGTGCCGGCCGCATCCTTGTTCATAGCGTTCTTGATGCGGATGTTGGCGAACGTGCCCCGCATCATCACCTGATGGTTGCCGCGCCGGGTGCCGTATTGATTGAAGTCGGCGGGGCGCACCTGATGCTCGAGCAGATAGGCACCGGCCGGGCTGTCTTTCTTGATCGAGCCGGCGGGCGATATGTGGTCGGTGGTGATCTTGTCACCCAACAACGCGAGAATGCGCGCGTTGGTGATGTTCTGGATCGGCACCGGCGTTTTCGTGATGCCCTGGAAATAGGGCGGGTTCTGCACGTAGGTGGAGCCTGAATTCCACGCGTACGTCAGCGATTTCGTGACCGGTACCTTTTGCCAGCCGGCATCACCCTTGAACACATCGGCATAGCGAGACAGGAAGATTTCGCGCGTCACGTTCTGCTGGATGAACTTCTGCACTTCCTGGTTCGACGGCCAGATATCCTTGAGGAACACGGGCTGTCCATCGTGGCCATTGCCGAGCGCTTCGGTCGACAGGTCGCGGTTGACAGTGCCGGCGAGCGCGAACGCCACAACCAACGGGGGGGACGCCAGATAGTTCGCCTGCACGTCGGCGCTGACACGGCCCTCGAAGTTGCGGTTACCCGACAACACGGCTGCGGCAATGATGCCGTTTTCGTTGATCGACTTTGAAATCTCCTCCGGCAGCGGACCTGAATTGCCGATGCAGGTGGTGCAGCCAAAACCGACCAGATTGAAGCCGAGCGCGTCGAGATCCTTTTGTAAACCGGCCTTTTCCAGATAGGCCGCGACAACCTGCGAGCCCGGTGCGAGCGAGGTTTTGACCCATGGCTTGGACTTCAGGCCCTTCGCCACGGCGTTGCGCGCGAGCAGGCCGGCGGCAATCAGCACGCTCGGGTTTGACGTGTTGGTGCAACTGGTAATCGCGGCGATCGCGACGTCGCCGTGATGCAGGTCGAAATCGCGGCCATCGACTTTGAACGCAGCTCCAAGTGCCGCCGGCTTTTTGTATTCGCCTTCCAGTGCGGTCGCAAAGCCTGTTTTGATCGCATCGAGAGCCACGCGGCCCTCGGGGCGCTTCGGGCCGGCGAGCGAGGGCACGACATCTTCCAGCGCCAGTTCCAAGGTGTCGGTGAAGACGGGATCGACAGCACCCGGTTCGCGGAACAAGCCTTGCAGTTTGGCATATTCCTGCACCAGCGCGATCCGGTCTTCGGCACGGCCGCTCATTTTCAAGTACGCCAGCGTTTCATGGTCGACAGGGAAATAGCCGCACGTTGCCCCATACTCCGGTGCCATGTTGCCGATGGTGGCGCGATCGGCCAGCGTCATGGCGTCGAGGCCCGGGCCGTAGAATTCAACGAATTTGTTGACCACGCCTTTTTTGCGCAGCATCTGCGTGACGGTCAGCACGAGGTCGGTGGCGGTAATGCCCTCCTTCATGCGGCCGGACAACTTGAAGCCGATCACTTCGGGGATCATCATCGATTGCGGCTGGCCGAGCATGGCGGCCTCTGCTTCTATGCCGCCCACGCCCCACCCGAGCACGGCAAGGCCGTTGACCATGGTGGTGTGGCTGTCGGTGCCGACGACAGTGTCGGGGTAGGCCATCAGGCGGCCGTTGGCCTGCTCGCTCACCCAAACGGTCTGCGCCAGATATTCCAGATTGACCTGATGGCAGATGCCGGTGCCGGGCGGCACCACGCGGAAGCTGGCGAAGGCGCCCTGACCCCATTTGAGGAATTCGTAGCGCTCCTGGTTCTGCTTGTATTCTTCCGTGACGTTCTTGCCGAACGCCTTGTTGTCACCGAAGAAGTTCACGATCACCGAATGGTCGATCACCAGATCGACCGGCACCAGCGGATTGATCTTCTCGGCATCGCCGCCGAGCGATTTCATCGCGTTGCGCATGGCCGCCAAATCGACCACTGCGGGGACGCCGGTGAAATCCTGCATCAGCACGCGGGCGGGGCGGAATGCGATTTCATGCTGGAGAGTTTTCTTTTTCGCCCATTGCGAGAATGCGACGATGTCGGCCTTCTTGACCGTGCGGTCGTCCTCGTTGCGCAGCATGTTCTCGAGCAGCACCTTCATCGAGAAGGGCAAACGCGCAATGTCGCCGAGCCCGGCCGCCTTCGCCGCCGCCTCCAAGCTGAAATAGTCGTAGCTCTTGCTGCCGACTTTGAGGGTACGGCGCGTCTTCAGGCTG
>JANXYD010000050.1 GCA_025350265.1 Hyphomicrobiaceae bacterium
GCCGATACCGCAGGCACCGTCGACGGCTTCGTCTCCGCCGTGGGTTCCGGCGGCACGCTCGCCGGCACCGGCATGGGCCTGAAGTCGTTCAGCGCCGACATCCAGATCGCGCTCGCCGACCCGCCCGGCGCCGCACTTTACAGCTACTACACGTCCGGAGAACTCAAATCCGAGGGGTCCTCGATCACCGAAGGTATCGGCCAGGGCCGCATCACCAGAAATCTCGAAGGCTTTACGCCCGACCACGCTTTTTTTATTCCCGATGCCGAAGCCATCGCCATCGTCTTCCAACTGCTGTCCGAAGAGGGGCTTTGCCTCGGCGCGTCATCGGGCGTCAATGTCGCGGGCGCGATCAGATTGGCCAAGGCGCTGGGTCCAGGCAAGACCATCGTCGCGCCACTTTGCGATTCAGGCGGGCGCTATCAATCCAAACTCTTTAATCCCGAATTTCTGCGCGCCAAAAATCTGGCCGTGCCGCCATGGCTCGACCGGAAGGCTTCAACGTTGCCGTTAGCCTTCGTCGATGCGACTTGATTTAGCGCAGCAGATTGGACCGGCAATGACCCTGCAACTCTATCGCGGTGATGCCTACCTGCAGCAAGCCTCGGCAACCGTGTTAGCCGTCGGCGAACGTGGTGGCATCGTGCTCGATCAAACCAATTTCTACGCAGCCGCCGGCGGTCAGCCTGGGGACAAAGGTAGCTTGGCATTTGCAGGCAATGCCTGCGCCATCACGACAACCGTCTACGACAGCACTGACAAATCGCGCATCGTTCACGTCCCGGCCGAAGGCGCGCCGCGTCCCGCAGTGGGCGACAAGGTGACGCTCAGCCTCGACTGGCCAACGCGCCATCGGCTCATGCGCATGCACAGCGCGCTGCATCTGCTGTGCAGTTTGGTGCCATTTCCCGTCACCGGCGGCCAGATCGGAGCCGACGACGGCCGTCTCGATTTCGACATCGAAGATGCCGGTGCCATCGACAAGGATGTGCTGAGCGAGGCACTGATGGCGCTGGTGGCAGCCGACCATGCCATCACCGAGCGCTGGATCAGCGACGCCGAACTCGAGGCCAATCCCGGCCTCATCCGCACCATGACCGTCAAGCCGCCGATGGGCTCCGGCAAAGTCCGCCTCGTCGTCATAGGCACGGAGGGCTGCATCGACCTGCAGCCGTGCGGTGGCACCCACGTTCGCTCAACTGGCGAAATCGGCCGTGTCGCCGTCACCAAGATCGAAAAGAAAGGCAAGCTCAACCGCCGCGTCCGCGTGGCGTTTGTTTGAGGGCGTCAGATCTATTTTCATGCGGCAACTGAACTCGAATATCGAATCTTTGCCTTTCAATATTTCGAATTTATTTGAATTGACAATGACGCGCGTCGAGAGCAGCCTTGTGTTTGTCGATTGAAGTCGAGAAAGCCTAGCAATCAACGCACTAATGCGAAAATGCTGCGTGTCAAAAAACGCTGACCGGCATGGTAACATTGCTTGGAAACGAAAACTTCGGTCGCTGAATGCAATGACGCACCTTTGGTGCATTGGAGGGAGTATGACTCCGCCGGGTACGTATTCCGGTTCTCGCTATAAGCCGAGAACCAACCTTGAATTGGCAGTTCGTTGAGGCAATACGTTGAGATGATCACCTTTGTAGACGATCGCTTAGGGTAATTGCATTGAACAGCTGCCGCCGAGGTTTAAAATCACAATTTGGAAACTGCAGCGAGTTGACGCTCGCAAATCAGCCCGGCTTCGAGTTGGGCAAACGTGCTCCGCACAGTTAAGCCTCGTCGATCGGCTATGATCGCGAGGCTTAATGTGACGGGGCTTGTTCCGTTTTAGCAAGCTGGCGTACGTCTCGGCCGTGACGCAATCCTTACAAGGCCCGTAATCGTGCAAGGCGCGCGTGCCGGATAGGCAAGCCACGCACGGCTTCAGGCGCGGCGGACATTCTTAGTCCAAGGTGGCGCGCTAAATGCCGGTAGCGGCTTCGCCCAGTGACCGCCGCGGTCAGGCAAGCCGTACTTTGTTTTGTCGTGCATCCCATCTATACCTGCTTTCGATGTGGCGCGCAGCTCGCGCATGGATCGACGTATGGGGGATGCCGAATGCGCTGGGCTTGGGGTGCGATGTTGCTGGGCGGATGCATCATGTCTTCGGTGCCTGCATCGCGGCCAGCGCAAGCCGATGCTGCCCCCTACGTCTGGATGCAATATGCTGCCGATGGTGTTGAAGCGCGCGCAATCACCACGCAAAAAGCCTGCCCTGCTGCAGAGATCGACGGCGTCGATATCGCCATGCAAATCCGTGCCGGTGCCGAAGATAAATTCGCCTCGACCACCTGTGCGCTGGCCATCCCCACCGCGGTCACGTCGGTGAAGATCGGCGGCGTTGCACTCAAATTGCCGGTCGCATCGCCGCAGCGCATCGCCATCGTCGGCGACACTGGATGCCGGCTCAAGGGGATCTACATCCAGGCGTGTAACGATCCGCAAAAGTGGCCGTTTCGCCAAGTGGCGGCGTCGATCGCCGCACAACACCCCGATCTCATCATCCACGTCGGCGACTATCATTATCGCGAAACCGCCTGTCCGGCGGGCGATGCTGGCTGCTCAGGCAGTTCCTTCGGCGATAACTGGGATGCCTGGCGCGACGATTTTTTCGACCCCGCAGCTCACTTATTGCCGATCGCGCCCTGGGTGATGGTGCGGGGCAACCACGAGGAATGCGCGCGCGGCGGTCGGGGCTGGAGCCGCGCCTTGGAGGCATCGCCCTATGATGACTTTACCGGTTGCAACGCGTCGTCGCCACCCTTCGTGGTCAAGCTGCCACTCATGTCGCTCGCTGTGATCGATACGGCGATGGTGCCCGAGCCGACTGTCGACGAAAGGCAGGCATCCGTCGTGCACGCACAATACGCCGCGCTGCAGACAACCACCACCGGCCCGGTCTGGGTGCTCCAGCATCGCCCCATCTGGAGCACCGGCGGCGTGGTTGCCGGCCTGCCGTTCGGCGACAACAAGACACTCGCGCTGGCCGCGCGCGACACCCTCCCAGCCCGCGTGGACTACATCCTCTCAGGGCACCATCATGTGTTTCAAGTGTTGAATTATGCCGACGATCTGCCAACCCAGATCGTCGTCGGCCACGGCGGCGACTTCCTCAACAAAGGCCGCTCCGCCGACCCGGCGGGCTGGGTCATCAACGGCGTCACCGTCAAGGCGGGCTTGCATCAAACCGGCAAATTCGGCTTTGCGATGATGCAGCACACGGACGCCGGTTGGACGCTGACCAACTTCGATCAAGCCGGCACCGCCTTGCAGCGCTGCGACCTCAAAGGCCGCAGCGCCGTCTGCGCGACCGAGTGATCCTGGAGTGCAGACAACGGCCTGTCTGCGGAGCAAAAATCTGCTGAGCCGCAAATTTCTGCACCGCGCACGGGACAGCGGAGGCGGCCGGCTAGCCGAAATGGGTGCAAAATTCACGTGCCGGTATGACAGTTTGCTGTCGCCGACACGCGTCGAAACTGCGGCCGGTTGGTCCTAAGACATCCCGGCCGCGCTCATGCCGCCATCGACGACGATTTCCGTGCCGGTGATGTAGTGCCCCTCGTCGGACACCAAAAACAGCACCGCGTGCGCCACATCCCAGGCGGTGCCCATCTTGCCGACCGGCACCGCCGCATCGCGCTTGGCCACCAGTGCAGCCACATCGCCTCCGGCGATCGCCTTGGCCAACCGATGTTCGACCAGCGGCGTATTCATCAATCCGGGGATGACAGTATTGCAGCGAATGCCGCTTTTCGCGAACGCTATGGCCGTCGATTTGGAAAACGCCACGATGCCGAGCTTGGCCGTCGAATAGGCAACATGCGGCCGGTCTGCGCTCATCCGCAACGCAGCGATGGACGCCAGATTGACGATCGCTCCCGCCTGCTGCTGCTGCATGTGAGGCAGTACATATTTGCAGGCCAGAAACATGGTCTTCAAATTGTGCGAGATTTGCGCGTCCCACACTTCCTCGCTCATGTCAGCCGCATTCCCCGGTGCCGATCCGCCGACGTTGTTGACGAGAATATCGATGCGGCCAAACGTGGCGATGCAGTCGGCCACGGTGGCGGCCACGTCAGCGGCATGCGTCATGTCGCACGCACGCACCTCGCAGACGCCGCCGTCTTGCCGGATGATGCCGCGCGTTTCCTCCGCAGCCTCCAGTCTGATATCGGTGCCAAAGACGCGCGCGCCCTGTCGGGCCAACAGCGTTGCGATGGCCTTGCCGTTGCCCCAGCCATCGCCGACCGATCCCGCGCCGCTGACGAACGCGACCTTGCCATTCAACCTCAACATGCGCCTCTCCCGGACTGCTCGCGCGCTGACCCTGCCGGTCGCCACCGCCGAACCTCGGTTGATCGTGTCTCATTTGCCCATCGGCTGCAACTTGCGCCGGGATCAGGCGTTGAATGCGCTGGTGGGAAACCAAAAGTGCTTTCGCGTCTCGATCTCAAGCATACCGAGCGTTGTGCATTGCAACGTTCCTCGTTGAGAGAGTACAAACCACCAGCGTTAAGGGTATGCAGTCGAGGTTAATTCATGCAGCGCGACATCGATAAGGTCGAACGCAACGACGCCAACCAGCATATGGCTCCAACCCGCAGGCGCAAATCGACGTTCATCGCACTGGTGATCGCGGGTGTTCTGCTCTCCGCTCTCGTGGCGTTCAATTATCTGCTCAAGCCGGCCATGATCAAAAGCTTCCTCGCCAAGGCGGCACCACCCCCCTCCACCATCTCCACCGAGGTCGCACGTGCCGAAAACTGGGTGCCCAAGCTCCCCTCGGTTGGCTCGCTGACGGCATTCCAAGGCATCGACGTGACCACCCAGATCGCCGGTATCGTCTCCGAAGTGACGTTCGACAGCGGTCAGGATGTCTTGGCCGGCGCAAAACTCGTGGTGCTCGACAGCGCCGTCGAACAGGCCGATCTTGTCAATAACCTCGCCGCACTGAAGCAAGCCGAACTCGATCTTGCCCGGCAGAACGAACTGTCGACCCGCGCCTACGCGTCGCAGTCGACGCAGCAGGCGGCACAAGCCAAGCGCGACGGTTCAGCCGCAACAGTGCAGCGCACGGCGGCCCTCATCACCCAGAAAACCATCGTCGCGCCGTTCGCCGGCCGGTTGGGCATTCGCAAGATCGAACTCGGCCAGTATATCGCGCCGGGCACGTCGATGGTGACCCTGCAGGCCCTCGATCCGATCCGCGTCGACTTCCCCGTGCCTGAACAGGAACTCTCCAAGCTCAAGGTCGGCCGCGCCGTCGAAGTCACCGTCGACAGTTTTCCAGGGCAGGTTTTCACGGGCGAGATCGAAAGCCTCGATGCCCGCGTCAATCTCGACACACGCACTTTGCTGGTGCGGGCGAGGCTGAAAAATCCCGACAAGAAACTGCTGCCGGGCATGTTTGCCAATGTCGCCGTCCTCGAGGATGCGCCGTCCGCCCGCGTCACCGTTCCGCTCACCGCAATCACCTATAGCTTATTCGGCGACAGCATTTTTGCCATCAAGCCGGACGCCAATCCACCTGCAGGCCAGCAGCCCGCCGATATCGTCGAACGGCGCTTCGTGCGCGTCGGAGAAAGCCGTGGCGATCGGGTATCGGTGACTGAAGGCATCAGCATTGGCGACCAGATCGTCACGTCCGGCCAAATCAAGTTGCAGAACGGCGCGCGCGTCAAAGTCGATAATTCCGCCCCGCTGACGCCGCAGCCCGTTCTGCGCGTCAGCACATCGGACACTTGCGACGCCGGCACCGTCGTCGCGCCCGGCCACTACCTCATGGCCGGCATGGGCGCGACGTGGAACCAATACAACTCGTCCGACATCACGATTCGCGGGGAAACCGTGAAGTACGGGACGGCCCCGCTGACGGGCGGCACGACGCTCGTGACATTCGGCGGCGCGGCCAACGTGGTAACGCCCGCTTCGAGCAACGCCGTTGTCATTGAAAGGTACGGGGCGATCAACTCCGAAATCATCGTGTCGGGGAACTTGGGCACTTAC
>JANXYD010000394.1 GCA_025350265.1 Hyphomicrobiaceae bacterium
CAAAAAAACCGGACGTCGCGATCCTCGTACAAAACGCCGAAGAACTGCTCGACAACAAGCCTTATGTCGAGGCCATCGACGGCATCGCCAAGGAAGACCTGCTGTTCGGCATTTCGTACAAGGAAGAACGCAACAAGAAAGACGACGTCGACTGGAGCACCAACTTGCTCAAAGACGCGCAGAACAGCGGCAAAAAGATCTTCGTCATCGAATATCTGACGCGCGCCACCTACATCGCCGAGGCCAAGCGCAAACTCGATGAACTCGGCTTCGTCATGTACACCGGCCCGCGCGGGCTTGGCGAACTCGTCGATCCCAACGCCATCGCCAAGGGCGTAGCCGCCGCCGCAGGTGCCACGCCTGAGCCCGCCGCAGGCACCCCCGCCGCCAAGCCCCGCTCGAAGCCAAAGCACTAATTGGGCCTCACACGCTCGTCGCGCTCCGGCCGGGGCGGCCTACCGGCCGACGCCGCGAGATGCGGCTACGTGCGGCTCGCGCCGCAGTTTCGCTTCGCGTGCGGCCTGACCGACTGGCCGCACGTTGGCGACTGCGGCCGCAGCCAGTCGGCCGGGCCGCCCGAAAGAGCCCTAATACTGCGCCCACACTTCCACCGAGGCATCGATGCGGCTGGTCGCGTGCAGGCGCGGGCTGAGCGATACGCTGGCGATCGGCAGCGCGCCGGACGTGAACGCAAACGGCAGGGATTGCGCGTCGGGCATGAGAAGTGTGTTGGTGGGCAGTGTTTCCTGCCGTCCGTCGCCCGCCTCGACGGTCACCCCCGCCAGATCCACCGCGCCGCGCCGCGCCACGAAACGCAACTTTTTAAACTGCCCCTCCTGCCCCGCGATCCAGTAGTTGCTGCGCTGTCCGCCGTGCGGTCGCACCACCACATCGACGGCCCCGAGCAATATCCAACCGCCAGCGTGCTGGCGGTTCTCGCCCACTCGGCCCAGCCAGTTCTCGGCATAGCGCCCACGAACCTCGACAATCGGCACGCGGGCTTGCAAAGGCGGCGTCCCATAGGTCACCGTGACCTCATGCAGGAAGTCGGGTGGGTCGATGGCGATCACGCCGCTTTGCAGTCCCGGCGCGAGAATGGCACGTATATCGACGGCGAACGGCGGACTGTTGACCGGCGACACCAGCACCGACTGCACCGGCAGGTCGTTGCCGCGCGTGGCGATGATCAACCCGTCGAAGCGTCCCTTGCCGCGCCCGATCGGCATGGTGTCGCGCAACTGGGCAAGATGAGCTGACGTACTGCCGATCAGGATCCAGTCGCCGGACGGTGACTGCTCCGTCGCCACTGGGGTGGCCAACGCCACGTCCGACGCCACGTCCCGCGCCACCAAGGCCAGCGAAACCGTATCGGTGCCATAGCCGGGTGGACTGACGTCGATGGTGACTGTCTGCAGCGCAAGTCCCCGGCGCGCTGTCGCCAGCGGCTCGGTTGCCTCGCCGGTGCCGATCAGCCGGTGGAACTGAATTTCGACGGTTTCGGATTGGACGCCGGTCTGACTGCCATAGCGCAGCACGATCTTGCGGACGTAGACGTTGGCTGAAGTCGCCACCGTGAGTTCGCCTGACCGCCGCATGGCTGCGTCGACCGTGAACGTGGCCGACCCGCAGGTGGCAGCGAGCGTCCGCACACCGGGCGCTGCCGGATCGAGGCTCACTGCGCATGCCGCCTGCGTCATGAATTGAGCTTGCGCTGGATAGCTTGAAAGAACGCAGACGACGCTCAGCCATACCGACAGCGTGCTCAGCAAGCGAGCGTTCGTGGCCATAGCGCGTATCCCGGCCGATGACGGCAAAAGCCCCAAGCGACGCGGGCAGGCACAGCACTCGATCAATGCCGATCCAGCGATGCAGTGCGCCGGCCCCCAGTGTCAAGTTTGGGCCTCACGCGCTCGTCGCGCTCCGGCCGGGGCGCGCTACCGCGCGACGGCAGTCGCCTACGTGCGGCCAAGCCGCAGGTGGGTGAGGCAGGTGGTCCGCAGCTGGGTGAGGCTACGCGCAGCGAAGTTGCGCCGAAGGCGCACGTAGCCGCAGCTTCGCGGCGTCGGCCGGTAGGCCGCCCCGGCCGGAGCGCGACTAGCGCGTGAGGCCCAAACCAGAGTACTACAAAAGATCGCTGCCTCGACATCAGGACGTGCCATCCATGACGCCGTTTCGTGACCCCACGATGCCACGCCCCGCCGCCATCCTCGGCCTCGCCGGACTGATACCGTTCATCGTGCTGGCGATACAGGTCGCAACCAACCTGCCGCTCGGCGCGGCCATGACGCTGCCGGCCCGCACGGCACTGGCCGACTACGGTGCGATAATCTTGTCGTTTCTCGGCGGGATCCAGTGGGGGCTCGCCGTCACGTCCGCCGACCGTAGCGATGCGTGGCGGCGCTATGCATTCTCCGTGCTGCCGCCGCTGTTGGCGTGCGCGGGCTTGTGGCTGGGCGGCCGGCACGGGTTGACGACGCTAGCAGTCGGCGTCGGCGTCTGGGGCGTGTACGAACTGTGGTCGACCGGCCTCGGCGAAGCGCCACAATGGTACGGTCGCTTGCGTTTGATCCTGACGATCGTTGCGACCGCAGCGCTTGCGGCTGCGGCGACGTACGGCCCGCCATGAGGGCATAAAACTGGTCATGCGATAGCTGTTCCAAATTACCCTGGGAGAAGCTGCGGCTAGCCGAGCGGCGCATCTTCTTTTTGCCTGCCTCGAAGTGATAGTGTCCGACCGATTCCGCATCGGAGAGACCGCCATGGACAAGATCAATCAGCAGATCGCCCGCGAGTTGGGCGTCAACGTCGCGCAGGTGAATGCGACGGTCGACCTGTTGGCGGAAGGCTCGACGGTGCCGTTCATCGCGCGCTATCGCAAGGAAAAGACCGGCGGCCTCGACGACACTCAACTGCGCAAGCTGGACGAACGGCTCGGCTACCTGCGCGAACTGGAAGACCGCCGCGCGACGGTGCTGCGTTCCATCGACGAGCAAGGCAAGATGACGCCGGAGTTGCAGCGCTCGATCAACTCAGCCGACAACAAGGTCGCACTCGAAGACATCTATGCGCCCTACAAGCCCAAGCGCCGCACCAAGGCGATGATCGCGCGCGAAGCCGGGCTCGAACCGCTGGCCGATGCATTGCTGGGAAACCCCGAGCTTTCACCCGAAGCCGAAGCTCGCAAATTCATCGACGCCGGCCGGGACGTCGCCGACGTGAAGGCGGCGCTCGACGGTGCCCGCTCGATTTTCATCGAGCGTATCGGCGACAAGAGCGAACTGGTCACCAACCTGCGCAACTGGCTGTGGGAGCACGGCATCGTCACATCCTCGGTGCTCAAAGGTAAGAAAACCGAGGGCGAAAAATTCTCCGACTATTTCGACTATCACCAGCGAATCAAGGATCTTCCGTCGCATCGCGCGTTGGCGCTACTGCGCGGGCGTAACGAGGGCATCCTCGATCTCGGGTTGGACGTGGCGACGGAAGAGGGCAAGCCGCATCCCGCCGAGGGCAAGATCATGTTGTCGTTCGGCCTGATGAACCAAGGCCGTGCCGGAGACAAATGGATTTCCGACAGCGTGCGGCTGGCTTGGCGGGCGCGCCTGTCGGTATCACTGTCGGTCGACTTGATGACGCTGTTGAAAGAGATCGCCGACCGTGACGCCATTTCGGTGTTTTCAAAGAACATGAAGGATTTGATGCTGGCGGCTCCGGCCGGCCCGCGCGTGACGATGGGCATCGACCCCGGTATTCGCACCGGCTGCAAGATCGCCGTCGTGGACGCGACCGGCAAGCTGTTGGAAACCGCCACCATCTACCCGCACGAACCGCGCAACGATTGGCAAGGCTCGCTGGCCACGCTGGCCGCGCTGACGATGAAGCACAAGGTCGAAATCGCCGCCGTGGGCAACGGCACCGCCGGCCGTGAAACCGACAAGCTCGTCGGCGAGCTGATGAAGAAAATGCCGCAGCTCAATCTGTCGAAGATCATGGTGTCGGAAGCGGGCGCGTCGGTCTATTCCGCCTCCGAACTGGCGGCGCTGGAATTTCCGCAACTGGACGTATCGTTGCGCGGCGCGGTGTCGATCGCGCGGCGACTGCAGGACCCGTTGGCCGAACTCGTCAAGATCGATCCGAAGGCCATCGGCGTCGGCCAGTATCAACACGACGTCGATCAGGCCGGCCTTGCCAAATCGCTCGACGCGGTGGTCGAAGATTGCGTCAACTCCGTCGGCGTCGACGTCAACACGGCTTCGGTGGCGCTGCTTGCCCGCGTTTCGGGGTTGAACAAAACGCTGGCTGACAACATCGTCGCGTTTCGCGATGCCAATGGGGCGTTCGCCTCCCGTGCGGCACTCAAGAAAGTGCCGCGGCTCGGGCCGAAAACCTACGAGCAGGCCGCCGGCTTCCTGCGCGTCATGGGAGGCAAGAACCCGCTCGACGGTTCCGCCGTGCATCCCGAGGCTTATGAACTGGTCGAGAAGATCGCCGGCGTCACGCACAAACCGGTCAAGGCGATGATCGGCGACCGCGCGTTCCTGAAGTCACTGCGGCCGGCACAGTTCGCCGACGAGCGTTTCGGCATCCCGACCGTCACCGACATTCTCGCGGAACTCGAAAAACCGGGCCGCGATCCGCGCCCCGAATTCAAGACCGCGACGTTCCAGGACGGCGTCGAGAAAATCAGTGACCTGAAACCGGGCATGCAGTTGGAGGGCGTGGTCACCAACGTCACCAATTTCGGCGCGTTCGTCGACGTCGGCGTGCATCAGGATGGGCTCGTGCACATTTCCGAACTGGCCGACACTTTCGTCAAAGACCCGCGCGAAATCGTCAAGGCCGGCGATGTCGTGCGGGTGCGCGTCAAGGAAGTGGACGCATCGCGGAAGCGCATTGCGCTGACCATGAAAACCGGCAACGTCGCCGGCGGCACCGTCAGCGGTGCGCACGGCGCAAAGCCCGCGCCCACCAACGCCGCAGCGCGCCCCGCCGCAGGCTTCCGCCCGGTTGCCAATCCCACCGAAGGCGAAAGCGCCCTCGCCGCTGCCCTCCGCCGCGCGCAGGACAAGCGGTGAGCGTCGAGAAGCGCGGACAGCTCAGTAAACGATGCGTGCCGTCGCAGTCCCGTGTCTGCGGAGCAGCATTCCGCAACTGCTGCATGCTGCGCCGCGCACGGGATGACAGGCGCAAGCGGTTGTGCGGCTGAAGAAAAGAAGCCGCATCATCATCCCGCTTCGACCGACACTTCCCCTAGCAACCGCTCCAGCGTCGCCAGCGTCGATAGATCGATGCGGCCGTCGATGCGGTCGATGCGATAGCGGCGTTGGAACGCCATCACCACGGCCACCGTTTTGCGGTCGAGCACGCCCGTTGCGTCGATATCGTAACCGAAGCGGGCGAACATCCTTTGCGCCGCCACAATGCCAGCCGCGGGCGCGCCGTCGCCAAGCCCTCCATCGCCGTCGCGAACCGGCGACGGGGGCACCCAGATGCCGACGCCGCGCTCGGCCAGAAAACGCCAGTTGAACTTTTCGCCGGGGTCGATCTTGCGCTGCGGTGCCACATCGGAATGCGCCAGCACGCGCCGCGCCGCAATCGTGTGCCGGACAACGATATCGCGGCTCAACGCGGCGACGGCTGCCATCTGCGCATCGGGAAACGGGTGATACCCCATCTCGTGGCCGGGGTTTTGAATTTCGATGCCGATCGAGCAGGAGTTAATGTCGACCTCGCCCGCCCAGCACGAAACGCCCGCATGCCATGCGCGCATCGCTTCGGGGACTTGCTGCGTGATGCGGCCATCGGTGTCGACGATATAGTGACAGGAGACCCGGCTGTCGGCCCGCGCCAGCCACGCCACGGCCGCTGCCGCCGATTTCATGCCGGTGTAGTGTAACAGCAATAAATCCGGCTTCTGCCCGCCCCGACGTGGCTCGACGTTCGCTGCCGCGACCACGTCGGCCACAAGGGTGCTGTCGGGCGCAAAGGAACCGGCCACCGATGTCACAGCCCACGCTCACTGGCCAACGTGGCGTAGGCGGCGTTGATCGTTGCCAGTTTGCTGTTGGCCACCGCCACGACTTCGTCCGGCAGGCCACGCCCCATCAGCAAATCCGGATGATTTTCGCGCACCAGCTTGCGATGCCGTGCCTTGATTTCGGCGTCGCTTGCCGCAGGATCGAGGCCCAGTACCTCGTAGGGCGCTCCCTCGTCGGACACGAATTGCGCCCGCACATGCCGGAACACGCTATCAGCCAACCCGAACCGATCGGCGACCGTTTTTAAAAATGCATCCTCTGCCGGATGCAGCGCCCGATCGGCTGATGCAATGTAGAACAGGCTATCCAGTACGCCGCGCAATATGTGCGTGTCGCCGTCAAGCAGATCATGCACCTGACCGGCATAGATCTCAAAGCCCGCCACGTCCTGCTGCGCAAGCTCGAACACTTGCGTCACGTGGTCGGCCTCGCCTGGAGGGGTCTTGAAAACTTGATGGAAAGCCTCGATCTCAACGGGAGACACGACCCCGTCGGCTTTCGCCATCTTGGCACCTAACGCGATCACCGCTATCGTGAATGCAACGGACTGCGGACCGTTGTTGCTGGCGAGCGCACGCCGGCCCGCCTGAGGGCTGTCGCCGAATGAGGTCGCCAACCCTGAAATACGCTGCCAAATGGTCATCGCGCACCATAACCGGTTCCGGCCCCGTTTTGAAGGGGCCGGCACGAATTCCAACTGTCACCCTTGTCGCATCGACCTTACTACATGGAGTGATTGCGGCGCAGCGTCGCGATGTCTGTTTCATTGTACCCGATGTCGGCGAGAAAGCGGTCGGATTGCCGCGCCAGATAACGGTTGGTCTCGCGCAGTGCCTGCGCCTCACGCGCCTTCATGATCGACGCAGCGACGCGCGCCCAGAACCCGCCATTGGCGGCCGGACGTGCCATATCGTGGCGGGATCGCGTATCCGGAAAAACGCCGGAAAAAATCGATGCCATACCCATGCTCATGCTCCGATATTGATTGGTCGGCCTTTTGCCTGGCCCGAGATGTGGACGCGGCTATTTCCTGACAGCCAAACACCCCTCCACAAATAGGCCGATGTACGCTGCACTGCCATATCTCATGTTGCGTCGCAGCAATGCACAGGGCGCATGGATAAAATGTATTTAAAACATATCGCTAGATCGGTTCTGCGGTATTGCGGCGCACTCCGAAAAAGCCGTGGGTCAACGTTTGCGCATTCCCGGCACAAGCCTTAGAACAGCCCTATGCTCCAAACATTCGACACCGCTGCAGACCCCGCGCTCGGCCCGCCGCGAGTAAAATCCGTGCGCGCGCTGATGGCCGACGCCGGCATTCAGGCATTGCTGGTTCCGCGCAGCGACGAATATCAGGGCGAGTACGTGCCGTCCTCCGCCGAACGGCTGAAATGGTTGACCGGGTTTTCCGGCTCGGCCGGTTTGGCCGTTATCGCCCTCAAAGCGGCGGCGCTGGCGACCGATGGCCGCTATACCGTTCAGGCCCGTGCGCAGGTGCACACAGCCACCTTCGACGTCATCGACAGCACCGAAAAACCCTGGCTCGAGTGGCTGGCAGCCAAGGTGCCCAATGGCGGCATCATCGGCTTCGACCCTAAGCTGCACACATTCCAGGCAATCGGTGCGCTCAAGTCGGAAGCTGAGAAGTTCGGTTTCACGCTCAAGGCTCTGGCGACGAACCCGATCGATCGTGCCTGGGGCCGCAGTCGGCCGGCGCCACCCATTGGTGCCATCGCGGTGCAGCCAGTCTCTCTCGCGGGCGTTGCGGCCGAAACCAAGATCGCCGACATCCAGCGTTTGCTCAAAGCCGAAGCACTGCATGCACTGGTGTTGACCATGCCCGACAGCATCTCCTGGCTGTTCAACATTCGCGGCAACGACGTACCGCACAATCCGGTGGTGCTGGCGTTTGCGGTCGTGCCGGTCAAGGGCAAGCCGGAACTTTACGTCGATCCAGCCAAGCTCACTGTCGACAGCAAGAAACACCTGGCGGCGCTCGTCAAACTCTGTCCGATCGAAGACTTGGGCGGGCGGTTGCGGGAATTCAAGGCGGACAAGGAGCGCCGAATCCGCGTCGATCCGTCGACGGCATCGGCCTGGATCGTCACCACCCTCGGCACCAATGCGGCCGTTGGCATCGATCCGTGCATCCTCCCCAAAGCACGTAAAAATCAGGCCGAACTCGACGGCGCACGCGATC
>JANXYD010000088.1 GCA_025350265.1 Hyphomicrobiaceae bacterium
GCTGTTCCAGCCGCCTCCGCGGATGACCCGCATTTGCTGCCCGTTCGCGGCACCGTCGTAGCATTTGGCTTCGACGTCGCGGGCTGTCCCATCGGCTCGATTGTCGATGTGGTTCGGGTTCCAGCAGTCTTCGACCCACTCCCAGACATTGCCGTTCATATGAGCAAGGCCGAACGGATTGAGGTCGAAATCCGGGTCGTCTACGGGCACCGTGCGGTGCCACGGAGCGGACTTGTTGTTTGTCTTTCTACCGTCAGGGTTGTCACCCCACCAAAAGGCTTGCGTCGCAGCCAAGCCGCCGCGCGCAGCATACTCCCATTCCGCTTCCGACAGCAGGCGATAGGGCTTCCCCGGCACTTTCTCATTGATCCATTTGACGAATTCCACCGCGTCGTGCCAGTTGACGCAAACAACCGGTTCGTTGTCTCGCTGCACAAACCCGGGCCGCAAGAATGTTGCGTCCGGCGTCCGTTTCCAAGACGTCTCCGTGAGAACTTCGCAATTGCCTTGAACTGCATAGTCGGCTGGCTTCAGCGCCTTGAACTGACCGAGTGTTACCTCGTAGACACCGATACCGAATGGTTTTTCGATCGTCACGTGGAGCGGATTTCCATCGGGTCCGCGCTCCGATGGATTCTGGTCGTCGTCATGCGGCGAACCCATCTCGAATGCGCCGCCGGGAATGATGCGCATCACCGGGCAGAATTCGCATTCTTTGAATGGTGCCGACGCGGCGGAACCGGGCAATTTGAGAGCTGCTGATATCGCCGAGATCTCCTTGCCCTCCAGGGGTTTGGACTCGCGTTGCCCCTGGTCCCCGGACCGCGCCGGCTGCTCGGGCAATTTGAGATCTTTGATGCTCTCCTTGCTGTCCCAAGCTCTACATTTCGCGACGAGATCGAGGCGGAAGCCGCCGCTGGCTGAGCGGCCGATCAAGTCCACGAACAACAAAAACTGAGGCTGGTAATTCTGTGATTGCAACGTACCCCAGTGCTGGGCAACCACGTCATCTCCCGTCTCTTGCGGCGACAGTTCTTTTGTAAAGTCAGGTGCTGCGAAGTGTTCCAATTGCAGCTTTGGTAGTCTGGCATTGATTGCACCGAGGACCAGCCGTAAATGCTCGCCCCCAACGTTGGGCTGCCGCCGGTACGCGCCCGCGAGAGCGACCAAAGGTCTGTCCCTGAACGGAGCATAGGTATTTATCCAGCCGCGGCATATGGGGGGGAGTTTGCCGATCAGCGTGTCCAATTCCGTACCGATGCCTGCCTCGACCTGCTGTAACTCCACACTGTCTGCTTGGGCGCTTGCTGGCCGTGCGCCGACCCAGTCCAACATGATCGCGGCAGTTATTGCCAATGCCGCGCCCAAGCGCCTCCCAAACATATTGGCATCCTTGTGTGCCCGGCTGCCCGGCGCGCTAGCTTGCAACGGTACATCTGGCGGATTGACGTGCCGCAGCATTCTATTGCCGCATACCATGCCGACAGTAGATCCGACAGACCGAAAGCAATGCGTCGCGCGCGCTTCCTCATCGCGCGCCGCGAGCGATCCTGCCGCCATCATGGCCGTTTCTTTGTCAGCCAAACCTGCACCGCAGTCACCGTGATTACCACGGAGGCAAGTACGACCGTCACCATGGACGGGACATCTACAATAGTGATTACTTTCGATTCAGTTAGCGTTACGGCCGCGATCGACACAAGAATTGCCGTCAAAGTAGCGACGACAAGACTGAGTTTCGCGCGAGAAACAAACGGCGTGCTGGATTTTTCGGGGCTGACAGTTATTACATCGCGCTTTGGTTCCTCCTCGCCCAGTATCGCAGTCACGAAGCAAAAGCGTGTTCGCAACGACGATTGGTCCCATGGCTCCTGCTGCCCGCCGGTTTCATGTATGACCTCATTGCGCACTTCGATCATCAGGTCGGCGACCGACAGTCCGGGGGTGCGTATATACTTCAGCAGAGCGGCCGTGAAAGGGCTATGGTTGCCCTTCCCATCGAAGGCGACTTTATCGGGGGCCGTGGCATAGGCGATGAATGTCCCCGCAACTCGCTCCATGCGTGCCAAACCACCACGCACGACACCGGTCCCACGAGGCGTTTCGCCAAGCGCCTTCGCCAGATTGCGCGTAAACGGATTGTCCCGGCATGCATCGAGAAAGACAAGGCTGGCACCTGCCACTTCTGCCATTGGCTCCAGCAAATGGTTGAACTGCACAGTACGCGGCAGATGCGCCTGGGCCTCGATCTGCGCATCTATGGGCAACAGATAGTTACGGCCCTTCACTTGCAATCCGTGGCCGGCGAAAAAGACCAATGCCACATCCGGCTTGCTCCGCAGCTTGCTTTCGAAAATTGCCTGCACATCGCCCATCGATTTGAGGTCGAGGTCGAGCCCTTTGACCACATCGAAGCCCAGTGTTGCCAGCATATTGGCAATTGCATTGGCATCTTTGGTTGGGTTCACCAGCGGGGCCGCGTGCTGGTAGCGGCCGTTGCCGATGACTAACGCAACTCGCCGTTGCGCGGCGCCAGTCGTTCCAACCGACTGGCGCTCCTTGCGTCGGGCCTCGATCGCAGCGATCAGAACCGCGACGTCACTGTCGAAATGCTTGTCCCTGACACGATGTTTTTCGCGTGCGACAAGGCCCTGGATATCCTTGGGCAGGTGCTCACTGGCGGGCAGTATCGCCTCATCGATCAGAACAGGTATGACAACCATATTCCGGACCAGGGCAGTAGCAATTTCGCCACGCATGAGATCCTGCGCGCTTGTTGCCGTGCGCTCCGCAAGGATGTCACTCCATCGTTCGCCGATCACCGAGACGAGCACGTCGCTTTGGTTGAGTTCCGACGCAATTACGGCGTCGAATTCCTGCCCCGGAGACAGATCGCGTACGTCCATGAATACGCCGCGCTCGCCGAATTTTTGAACCAGCGCCCTGTAGATGCCCCGAGCGTCCCCCATCGCGTCGCGGCGACGATAATTTACGAAGACTTTACCCGCCATAACATTATCCGCTTTATACAAAGAATGCGACAGCTATAGCATGTCAAAACTCGCGGCGAAACGTACCTATGTCCCGCTCAATCCTGGGCTTCTACGCTATCGAAGCACTTCGGTATCCGTTTGGCTAGCTACTAGAGTGCTTCCAGATAAAGCATGTTTCGGACGAGATCCGGAGTGTGAGCGGTTTCCTGAAAAGAAACACGACAAAACAACGAGCTAGGGTTGCTCCGCGATTCAACGAAAATCGGAACGACCCAGGGTCCTCGATCGAGCCAAAATATCGGACCGGAGCAAGGCAAGGGAAGGCCGTCTGACCATCGAGAAAGCTGCACTGTGCGAAAGTGACCCAGACCAACCCTTTGGGTCATCGCCGCCCATAGGTTCGTTAGCTGATATTGTTTAGCTTCGGTTTGATAAGCCACAGGCAGACGCCTGCACATGCAGCAATAAAGGCAGGCACGGCACTGACCAAAAAGATTGAAGAGCGATCAAGCTTCTGCGTCAGCATGATTGCGCCAATAGCGGGACCGAGGATGGAACCGACACGGCCGATGCCAAGTGCCCAACCGACGCCTGTGCCCCGCACAACCGTGGGGTAAAGACTGGCCGCCAATCCGTTTGCCGTGCCTTGGCCGCCCACAACACAGAACCCGGCAACGAACACCGCAAGCGCCAGTGGCGCCACCTCCGAACCGACGAAGCCGAGGGTGGCTATTGCACACCCCGACGCCACGAACACCCCGACCAGCACGCCGAAAAAGCCCAAGCGGTCGATGGTCAATCCGAGCAGAGGAGGCGCAGTCGTGCCGCCAACCTGGAATAGCGAGGAAATGAAGACTGCGGTCGTCACCGACAGGCCCATTCCATTGATCACGGTCGGCAGCCAACTCGCGAGCAGATAGAGATCGAGCAGGCTCATAAAGAAAATCAACCAGAGCAGCAGCGTCGCCAGCCCGCGCCGCTCGCCAAACAACTGCAAAACCGAGAAGCCGCGCGCACTTTCTTCCGCAATCACGAACTCGGCCCCCTCCGGCGGCGTTTGACCGAGCCGCCTCAGGATCTGCGGGATTGAGGCATGGCGATTATCCTTTGCGGCCAGAAAGCGGATCGATTCCGGCAGCGCCGCGACCAAAAACGGAGCGAACAGAATGGGTGCAATGCCGCCGACCAGAAAGACCGATGTCCAACCGTAAGAAGGGAGCAAGAACCCGGCAGCGACGCCGCCGAGTGCTGCGCCAAGCGAGAACCCGCAGAACATGATCATCACCATCGACGCGCGGCGGCGCCCGGGGCTGAACTCCGAAACGAGTGCAATGGCATTCGGCATCGCCGCCCCAAGCCCCAGCCCCGTTAGAAAACGAAGTGCCATCAGCTGATTGAGATCGGTGGCGAACACGGTCGCCAAACTCAGAGCGCCGAACCACAGACAGGCGGCGAGGATGACCTTGCGGCGGCCGATGACGTCGGCAAGGGGGCCTCCCGCCAAGGCACCAATCATGATGCCAAATAACCCCGCCGAAAACACTGGTCCGAGCGCGCCACGTTCCAGCTTCCATGCGGCCGTTAAGCTTGGGGCGACATACCCCATGGCCTGGGTATCGAATCCGTCCAGAAACACCATGGCCCCGCATAGCGCCATGATCCATATCTGATATCGGCCAACATCCAATCGATCGATCGCCGCTCCGAGCTCAACCTGCGGACGCGCGCTACTGTCCGCGGACGATCGGCTCATATCCATGTGCGTTTCCTTGCTGTGAAGATGCGACCAGTTAAGCCCGGTTCTTGATCCGAAATTCATCGGCACGGGAGTTTGGCCCAGCGATCCGAAATGAGCAAATGCCATCGTCGATGACCCGCGGATTTACTGCAGGCCAGATGTTGGCCTATGGGTAATTCGGGATGTCGCCGCGTTCAGGCGCGTTGCCATGAAGGAGCTCGTTTACATGCCGACAAAGCAGACATTTGACGTCGTTGTCGTAGGGGGCGGTCCGGTCGGACTGGGGCTTGCAATCGAGCTGGGACAACGCGGCCATCGCGTCGCGGTCATTGAACGCAATCCATCACCGCAGCCCATCCCGAAGGGACAGAACCTCACGCAACGGACCGTCGAGCACTTTCACTTCTGGGGGTGTGAGCCTAACTTGAGAGCGGCGCGCGTCGTGCCACGCGAAGTTTCAAGCGGCGGCCTTGTTTGCTACAAGACCCTGTTGAGCGGCTATCATTACGACTGGATGCAACGCAGCCAAGTCCGCCCCTACTATTTTTGCGACAACGAACGTCTGCCCCAGTATGCGACCGAGCGTGTGCTGCGCGAGCGCGCCGCCCAGATCGAGATGATTTCCACTTTTTACGGAATGACAGCGACATCGGTCACGCAAAATTCGTCTGGCATCGAGGTCACTGCCGCAAATGTCGATGGCTCCCGCCAACCACAAATCTTTGCAGCCCGTTATTGCGTTGGATGCGACGGGAGTCGCTCGATGGTGAGCGAGGTATCGGGAATAACGCACAGCAAGTCTGACCACGACAAGCTGATGGTGCTGCTCGTCTTCCGTTCGGTCGAACTGCACAAGCTGCTGTCTCAATTGCCGGAGCGATCCGTCTACAACGCCCTGCATCCGGATCTGGACGGTTATTGGCGGTTTTTCGGGCGAGTAGATCACGGCACCGAATGGTTCTTTCACGCGCCTGTGCCCGCCGGAACCACCAAGGACAATTTCGATTTCAGGAGCCTGCTACACGAGGCGGTCGGACAACCGTTCGAACTCGATATTACTTATGTGGGCTTTTGGGATCTGCGTGTGGCGATTGCCGACACCTATCGCAAGGACAGAATTTTTATCGCCGGTGACGCTGCCCACAGCCATCCACCCTACGGTGGCTTCGGGATCAATACCGGCTTCGAAGATGCACGGAACATTGGCTGGAAGATTTCGGCAGTTCTCCAGGGGTGGGCTGACGAAGGTTTGCTCGAAAGCTATGAGTCTGAACGGCGACCGGTCTTTGCCTCGACGGCGCATGATTTCATCGAAGCGTTCATTCTCGAAGATCGCGCATTCCTGGCACGCTTTGCGCCGGAAAAGGACAAAGCGGAATTCGAACACGCATGGAGAGAGCGAAACGCCGCTAGCCAAGAGGTCATGACGTTCGAGCCGAACTATGAGGGATCGGCTATCGTGTTCGGCGCGCCGGGCGCGCAACCGAGTGCTCGCGGATTGCATAACTATCTTGCGCGCGCCGGCCATCATCTGACGCCAGCCAGACTGGCTGACGGGTCCGATGTCTACGATCATCTGGGCACTGGCTTTGCATTAGTTGCTACGGACGCAGGCGCCGCGGTGGTGCACGATTTTCGAACCGCAGCAGGCACGCGCGGGATTCCTCTGACGATCATCCACGATAGGGACGGGGCCGCCCGTAACAGATATGGTGCAAACTTTGTCCTGGTACGACCCGACCAGTTTGTCGCTTGGGCTGGCAACGAGGCTTCGATTGATGCGGGTGCGATACTGGACCAAGCCATTGGTTGGAAGAGCCGTCGACAATAATAGTGCGATACGCTGTCGGAGCGACCGGTCGTGACCCACCCTACCGGAACGGCACTGGCACAGCACCGTTCGACGAACGGCGCTGTTGTGTGTGAGGCGACTTCCGGCTATCGGTCACTCCGATGATCGCAGCGCTTGGGAACAAGATATGAACATTCACGAATATCAGGCTAAGGATCTTTATCGCGCCTATGGCGTCCCGACGCCGAAGGGTGCCCCCGCGTTTTCCGTCGACGAGGCCGTCAAAGCCGCCCAGGCGCTCCCCGGCCCGGTATGGGTCGTGAAATCGCAGATCCATGCAGGCGGCCGCGGCAAAGGCAAATTCAAGGAAGCGACGGCCGGTGCGGGCGGTGGCGTGCGTCTCGCCAAGTCGATCGACGAAGTGAAGAAGTTCGCCAGCGAGATGCTCGGCAATACGCTCGTCACCGTGCAGACCGGACCGGACGGCAAAAAAGTCCAGCGGCTTTATGTCGAAGATGGCTCGCAGATCGCGCGCGAATTGTATCTGTCCGCGTTGATCGATCGCGAAACCAGCCGCGTATCGTTCATCGTGTCGACCGAAGGCGGCATGGACATCGAGAAGGTGGCGCACGACACGCCGGACAAAATCATGACCATGTCGATCGATCCGGCCGCCGGATATTTTCCGATGTACGGGCGCAAGATCG
>JANXYD010000143.1 GCA_025350265.1 Hyphomicrobiaceae bacterium
GCCGGGTGCCAAGCCATCGAGTGTCGCCTGCGCGGCCGGCGCAAGACGCAAATGGCTATTGCGCCCTACGAAGAGGCGGAACCGGGCCTCACCACATTGGGCCGCTGGTGCCGACGGGCTGATAGGCATCTCGCACGAGGATCGGCCACGCGCGCGGCAGCACGAACACTGCATCAAACCCTTGTTCATATTCGGCATAGGCCGGACGCTGCTTGATCCAGTGGGCAGCGGCGTTGGCGACACGGCGTGCTTGGCGGGCACGCAATGCGGCCTCGGCTTCGGCACGCGACCGGCGGTGCTTGACCTCGACGAAGGCAATGCGCTTGCCGCGCCTGGCGATGATGTCAATCTCACCATAGGGCGTGCGGTGGCGACGGGCGAGAATGCGATGGCCGTGCAGCACCAACAGGAACGCGGCGATATGTTCGGCGAACCTCCCGCGACTTTCCCGCGCGACGCGCTCAGGATCGCGGCCGGCTGTGCTCACGACCGCTCCTGCTCCCGCTTCAAGGCGAGCGCCAGATCGTAGACGCGGCCGCGCGGCACCCCCAGCGCCTCGGCGACGGCTTGCGCCGCGTCCCGCGTGCTGGTTTCGGTCATCGCGGTTTGCAAGCGCGCCCGAATCATATCGTCGCTGACGACGCCAGCGTGCGGCGGCGCGATCACCACGACGAATTCACCAGGCGGCTCGGACACAGCCAACTGCTGCGCGATGACCGACGCTGGCCCACGCAGCACAGCCTCATGCAGTTTGGTAAGTTCGCGCGCGACGGCAACCTCCCGATCACCCAGCACGGTTGCGATATCGGCGACGCAGGCCGCCACCCGCGATGGCGCTTCATACAGCACCAGCGTCGCGTCGGTGGTCGCCAATTCGGCCAGTCGCGCCGCGCGCGCGCCCGCCTTGTGCGGCATGAAGCCGACGAACAAAAAGCAGTCTGTCGGCAACCCGCTGATCGTCAACGCCGAGAGCACGGCAGATGCCCCCGGAACGCACGACACCGTATACCCCGCATCGATCACCGCCCGCACCAGCTTGTAGCCGGGATCGGAAATCAACGGCGTTCCGGCGTCGGAAATAAGTGCGATGCGCTTGCCTGCGGCCAACGCCGCCAGAATATGCGGCCGCGCCGCTTCACCGTTATGCTCGTGATACGGTTTGAGAGGCGCCGCAAAGCCGAAATGCGACGACAGCGTGCGGCTGTGGCGGGTATCCTCGCAGTAGATCACGTCGGCCGCAGCCAGCGTGGCGATGCCGCGCAATGTCATGTCGCCCAGATTGCCGATCGGCGTCGAGACCAGATGCAGCCCCGAAGCCAATGGCTTCGCCAACGCGGCGCGCAACGCTTCCGTCGTCCGTAACAAGGTGATCGAAGCCGCAGCCGCCGCATCGTTCATGATGTCGCTCAGGCGACCGGTGTTTCGGGATAAGCCAATTGCTCGCGCGCGCGCCAGTCGTTGGTCACGTAGTTGATGACGAGCGACTTGCGCACACCAGCGATCTCACGCGACTCAAACCCGTGATAGGTGTTCGACGAAGGCACGAAAATCATCGCCGCATTGGGCTTGAACGGCGAACGGCCGACGTGCTTTTTCTCGGCATCGTAGATGTCGGTGCCGAGGTTTTCGTGCGACGGATCGGTCGAAAGATAGAGCAGAAACGTGAATGATTTGACGCCGAGGTCCGTATGCGGCTCAAGCCAGAAACCATTGGTATCCTGCGCATACTCGACACGCAGGTAGGTGCCGCCGAGCTTGGTCGAGAACGTCTTTTCGATGGCCGAGGTGACGCGCCGGTCTTGCAGCGCGGCGTTGACAGTGTTGCAGACGGGAAACTTCGCCATGTTCTCGGCGTCGAAGTATCTGCGCGTCGCGTTGTGCACTTCGCGCTTGCCGGACACACCGCCCAGCGCCGGCGCTGGAAATGGCAGCGAGAGACACGCAGCCAACACGTCGGCCGGTACGCAGTCGTTGAGGAACCAGTGCGGATAGGGCGTCGGCGCGCCTTTCGCCTTGGCGAAGCTTGCAACGAGCGTTTCGACGATGGCGTCTTTCGAGCTTGGCATGAAAGTCCTCTCGGGTCGTGAGCATGAGATCTTGCGCGCTGCATAGCGCACTTGGCGGTCCGAACGCCACCCCGCCCGTCACACCGTGAACTTGGCGGATCGCACACGGAACGGAACCTGAAATACTGGAGCAAGCCGTACTGGTCTGGTCCGCAGCGACGCCCGAGCTTCACGTCCGGAGGTGAGGACCAAACTCGGGCACAGCCGGTGCAGCGGCTCTGAAGCCGCGCACACGACCTCGGCGTCGACCAACGCGTCTTGCTCCAGCCCGCTAACGGTTGCCTCGGCGCATGGCGAAACTGTGGCAAATTTATCGAAAGACACGCGATTGCAACGGCGCATATGAGGTCTGCGGCTATCAACGTCTCTTGGCACGCGGCGGGAAGTATCACATAGCAGGCCAATCGTTTGCGTTGCGGCGGTCCAGCCGAATGCCGATCCAAACCTCAGTCATCGGCATCGCATGGCACTGTTTCTCGATATCCTGACCAAAGTGACATTGCCGATCATCGCGCTGGTGGTGCTCGGCTACGCGTTGCAGGGCCGGCTGAAACTCGACATCGGCACGCTCAACCGCATCCAGGTCTACGTGGTGATGCCGGCGTTTCTGGTGCACTTCCTGGCCACCGCGAAGCAACCGCTGTCGGCCATCTGGCCGGTGCTCGGGCTGGGCATGCTGCTGTTTTCACTGCTGGTCCCGATCGGCTGGATCACCGCGCATGTCTTCCGGCAGCGCTCCAGCCTCGGCCCGATGATGGGGCTCGGCAGTGGCTATGCGAATGTCGGTTTTTTCGGCATTCCGGTGGCGCAACTGGCGTTCGGCTCGGGCTCGGTCATCTACATGTCCGTGATGACGGCGGTGGCGACGATCCTCATCTGCACGTTGGGCGTGGCGCTGCTGGCCCCTGCCAGTTCGAGCCGGCTTGGCAAGCTCAAGTCGGCATTCGCAACGCCGCTGATGCCGTCGGTAGCACTCGGCCTGGCGCTGCGCGGACTGGACGTGGAGTTGCCGCCCATGGTGGCGCAGCCGATGCTGCTGCTGGGCGCGATCTTCACGCCGCTGGCGCTTTACACGTTGGGCGCGCAGGTGGCGGAGGCCAAGGTGAGCCGCTTCGAAGCGGTGCCGCAGATGCTGATGCTCGTGTTGCGTTTTCTGGTAGCACCGGCGCTGGCCTGGATGCTGTGCGATGCGTTCGGCTTCGCGCGCGAAATCACCAACGTTATCGTGGTGGCCGCCGCAACGCCGGTCGGGGTGCTGCTGACCGTGTTCGCGGTGGAGTACAAGACCGAACAGGAATTCATTTCGGCAGCTGTGGTGATATCGACGGCGCTGTCACCCATTTTCGTCACTGCCTGGGTGATCGCGGTGCGCGTGCTGTGACCGCCACGCCCAGCCGGTGGCCACGATTGCCGCCAGCTTCTGCCTCCATTATGGTCCCGCCCAACGCCCCCCCGCGCACGCGCAAATCTTCAATAGTCCGGAGCAACCCATGATCGATCTCTATACCTGGTCGACGCCGAACGGCCGCAAAGTCTCCATCATGCTGGAAGAGTGCGGATTGCCGTATGTGGCGCACGCGATCGACATCAGCAAGGATGAGCAGTTCAAGCCGGCATTTCTCAAAATCTCGCCGAACAACCGCATCCCCGCAATTGTCGACCAGGACACCGGCATGGCGCTGTTTGAATCCGGCGCGATCCTGCTTTACCTAGCCGAAAAAACCGGGAAATTTCTGCCCAAGGATGCGACGTCGCGCTGGCAGGCTGTGCAATGGCTAATGTGGCAGATGGGCGGCGTCGGCCCGATGCTCGGCCAAGTCCATCATTTCGCCAAATACAATCCCGGCAAGGCACCTTACGCAGAAGAGCGCTTCTTGAAAGAAGCGCGCAGGCTTTACGGCGTGCTCGATCGGCGCTTGGCGGAAGCGCCGCACGTGGCGGGCGAGTATTCGATCGCCGACATGTCGATCTGGCCGTGGATTTCCCGCTTCGAGTGGCAGGGAATCGACCTCGGCGAATTCAAGAACGTCAAGCGTTGGTACACCGAGATAGCGGCACGGCCAGCCGTGCAGCGCGGCTATCACGTGCCCGTCAAGCAACCCTCGATCCCCATGCCGGCGTGACCGCGAAAGACACGGAAAGAACTCAGATGGCTTCGAAAAAACAGCGGAACTTCTCCGGCGTGATCGCGCCGCTCATCACCCCGTTTGGCGAGGATGGCGCCCCCGATCCCGATCGCTTCATCGATCACGCGCAATGGCTGATGGCCAACGGTTGCACCGGCCTTGCGCCTTTCGGCACCACGAGCGAGGCCAATTCGCTCGGCCTCGAAGAGCGCATGGAGTTGCTGGAAGAATTGGTCGACGCCGGCATCGAACCAGGCCGTTTGTTGCCGGGCACCGGCATGTGCGCCCTGACCGACGCCATCACCTTGACGCAGCACGCCGTGGAACTCGAATGCGGTGGCTGCCTGATGCTGCCGCCGTTCTACTACAAGGCACCGAGCGAGGAAGGTTTGTATCGCTACTTCAGCGAAGTCATCGAAGCGGTGGGCGATGATCGGCTCAAGGTCTATCTCTATCATATTCCGCCGATCGCCCAGGTCGGCTTTACGTTGCCGCTCATCGGCCGCCTTAAAAAAGCTTATCCGGACACCGTTGTCGGCCTCAAGGATTCGTCCGGTGATTGGGCGAACACCAAGTCCATCCTCGATGCGTTTCCGGATCTTGAGATCTTTCCGGGCTCCGAGGCTTTCTTGCTGGATGGGCTACGCGCCGGATCGGCAGGCACGATTTCCGCATCCGCCAACGTCAATCCGGCCGCGCTCTACAATGTTTTCGAAAACTGGCAGTCGGCCGACGCAGACGCGCTGCAAGCCAAGATCGGCGGCGTGCGGAAAGTCTTCCAATCGCTCAACATGATCCCCTTTATCAAAGCGATCGTGGCGCACTATCGCGGTGATCCCGGCTGGGCCAAGCTCCGGCCACCCTTTGTCGAGTTGGCCGAAGCCGACGTGGCCAAGGCCATCAAGACGCTGGAAACCGAGCACGGCTTCAAGATGGACTTCGGCTCTCAAAGCTGAACACAGCGGTTGAATTGCGGCTGGGCCGGCGTCACTCGTTGCCGGCTCGGCGCCAGCAAGCTCTCGCAACCAGAAAGTCGCTCGCATTCAGGAACGACGGCGCACCCCAGAAACAGCCCGGCCCCCGTCCTGGGAGAGGGACGGAGGCCGCTTTGCGCTGTGTCTGACTTTATTTAAGATATTCTAAACGCTTTTGTCAATGCTTTATTAAACGATTATCAATGTTTTATTGTCTGCTGCGTACTGCGACTGCCTGCGCTCGTTAACGATTGACGGCCAGAACCGCATTTTCGTGCGACGGCTGAAAATTGCCATGCCGCTCGCCTGCAAGGCCCGACACCAGTATGACCGCCGCTGCGACAAAGCACACCGTCATGCCGACGCCGGCCCACAAATTCAGCTGAACCCGTTGCATTCTCGGCTCGACTTGCATGTCCGTTGCCTCATTTGCGCTCTCGGCGCTCAGCCTTGGATCTTGAGACATTGGTAATATAAAACGCTTCATCCGTCGATCTTCAGAAGATAATACAGTAAACATCAGAAACAATTGTAAATAGTATAATCAACATTCGATTTTATTCTGTGCCGGAATGGGACACCACGACGACCGCCTCAGACCGGCAGACGGATGGTTGCCTTGAGCCCGCCGAGCACGCTTTCTTCGAGCAGGATATCGCCGCCATGGCTACGCGCGATATCGCGTGCGATGGCGAGGCCGAGGCCGGTGTTGCCCTTGTCTTGATTGCGCGCATGGTCGAGCCTGTAGAATGCCCGGAACACGTTTGCCCGTTCCGCCGCCGGTATCCCCGGACCGTCGTCCTCGACGTCGATGGACAGCCACGCCCGATCGGCGGTGCCACGCACCACCACCATGTCGCCGAAGCGCGCGGCATTCGACACCAGGTTCAAGATGGCGCGTTTGAGCGCTTGCCGCTTCAACGGCACCAGCAGATCGCGCTTGCGTCGTCCGCTTTCGAGCACGATATCCGGCCCATAGTGCAGCGCGTCCTCGTGCACCTCCTCAAGCAGTTCCCGCACGTTGGTGACGGAGGCGCTTTCCCCGCCGTCGCCGCGCGCGAACGCCAGATAATCCTCAAGCATATGCTGCATTTCATTGACGTCGCTTTTCAGCGCGGTGATCTCCGGTGCGTCCCCCAGCAACGCCAGTTCCAGTTTGAACCGCGTCAGCACCGTTCTAAGATCGTGACTGACGCCGGCCAGCATCGTTGTGCGCTGCTCGACATGTTGCGTGATGCGATCCCGCATCTCGACAAAGGCCAGGGCGGCCTGGCGCACCTCGCGCGCGCCGCGCGGTTTGAAATCTTCCGGAAAGCCGCGCCCCTTGCCAAAGCTGTCGGCCGCTTCAGCCAGCCTCAAAATCGGACGGATTTGATTGCGCAGCAACACGACCGCCGCCGACACCAGCACCAGCGACGTCCCCACCATCCACACGAGAAATATATGACTGTTGGACGCGTAGATCTGGCCGCGCGGCGCGACGAAGCGCAGCGTCGCTTTCTCCAGCTTGATGCGAATTTCCACCTGGCCGGATTGTCCGACCGTATCGATCCAGGCGTCACGCTTGACCTGATTGCGAATCTCTTCCGACAACGCCCGGTCGAGCAAGCCGAGAAACGGTCGCGGATCTTTCGACGGCAGGTCGCCGGGCGGGAGCACCTGCAACGATGTCAATGCCAGCTTGTTCTGCGCGAAATCGATCAGCCGGCTCTGATCATTGGCGAACTCCGTCGTCTCGTAAAGTTCCACCACCGCCGCGATGTCACGTGCCGTTGCTTCCGACAACCGCCGCGTCACCTAGATC
>JANXYD010000150.1 GCA_025350265.1 Hyphomicrobiaceae bacterium
GGGTTGGTCGAGACCTAGCTGATCGCCGGTCCCGGCCGGCTGTTCGGCACCGTCGTCCGCAGTCCGGTTGCCGTGCTGACGATTGCCGTTGCGTCCACCCTGGCGGCCACCACCGTCACGCTGCCCGTCGCGACGCCTGCCGCCGCCGTTGCCTTGAAACTTCCGCTCAGCGCGTGCGTCTGCTTCGGCGTCCGCCTCGGCTTCCGCCGCAGCTTCCTCGTCGATCAGCGCCTGCCGGTCCGATACCGGAATTTGATAGTAGTCCGGATGAATTTCGCAGAACGCCAGAAAGCCGTGCCGGTTGCCACCATACTCTATGAAGGCGGCCTGCAGCGATGGCTCGACGCGCGTCACCTTGGCCAGATAGATATTGCCGCGCAACAACTTGCGGGCCGCTGATTCATAGTCGAATTCTTCTACGCGGCCGTTCCGAAGCACCACGACCCGGGTCTCTTCCGGGTGGGTGGCATCGATAAGCATCTTATTGATTTTGTTGTCCATAGTTGGTTCGTCCTGGGCGGCGAGAAGCGCGCCCGCGAGCCTGCGATCGGCGTATTGTGATCTGAAAAATGATCAACTGCTGCCGGACAGGCCGCGAAGTGGCTCTGCGTGCCGTGCTTGGGGTGGGAGATGGTCCCGAAAATTGTGCATCCACGGCGCATCAGCCGTGTGTCGCTGATTCCTGTCGCAACGCTTTCCTGGCCGCATAGGTACGGCTGCCGGGCCGACATCGCAAAATCGCAGCGCCCGTGGGGCGCGTCGCATGTCGAGGTCGGGGCCAGTAGGTGAAGCATCAGTTCAGGCGATCCTTGTTCGGTACCGGTTCACAGGCATCGGTCGAAAGAAAATTCATCTTCGAGCCGATACCGCGCCGCGACCATCTGTTGTTCGGTCGGCGGCAATTTCGCGAGCGATCAAGAGGCCCGCACTCTGTTCCGGTTGATCAGTCTGCCGGTTATCGGCGACCAATCATCGGATGAATTATCGCGGCCAATTCAAGTGGCTGGCCAAGCCCTGACGTAGATCCATAAGTCCATGCATTTGCAGTAGTCGCGGTACCTTGATTGACCGTGTTCGTCGTTAGAACAGAGGTTGCTACTTCCCCGATCAATCGCGCCAAGCGCGACTTCCGGCGAAAAGCGGAACGTAAAACCGCCGATGTGCCATTCCGTTGCTTTGCCGGTGTTGAACCGGTGGTGTGTCATTTCAGGTTCTACAGCCCGCGTTTTGTCCCTCCGCCATTGACTAGGCCCCGGGATCATGAACAAAGCAGCATGTAAAACAGGTGGTTGGCACAACTCGACAGTCTTTACTCAAGCACGTTAAGGCTTAATCTTCCACCTTGCAAGCAATTCGACGATGACAGCGGCCGATTGGGGGTCGAGACGTCAGGGGTTACGCGTGAAACGGGATGATGTTCGGCCAGCGGCTCGGGCATTTGTTCGGCCGATCGGGAGAGCAGTGATCGAGAGTACAGCGATTGGGCGTCCGCTTGCGCTCTCGGCTCTGCCCGCAGCGTGGCATTTCACTGGTGGGCAGGGAAGTCCGAGCCGGTCCACGAAATGGAATCTGGCCCGCGCTAGAATGATCGCATCGTTTGGCAAACAAGTGGTTAACCTCGCCCGCTGGGTGGTGATGTGTGGAATTCTAGTGTTCGCCAAAAACGTTCCAGTCGTCGTCGGCCAAACCGTTATCGCCAAGACCGTCGCGCCACCGGCCGTCAGTGCGCCGCCGCTCGCACGTGTTCCGGCCGAGCCCGCCGCGCCTGCCGCAGCCGATGCCGGTGACACGACCGATGCGCCATTGGTTGTAAGCGGCCTTGAAATAGACGAGCGTTCAAGCACTACAACGTTCACCCTGGCGCTGTCGAAGTCGATCGAAGCGCATATTTTCACCCTTGCCGATCCCTACCGCATCGTCATCGACATGCCCGAAGTGGCGTTTCATGTTCCGGCCGGTCCAGGTCAAGATCGCAAAGGGCTGATTGCGGCGGTCCGCTACGGATTGTTCGCCGCCGGTCGTTCGCGCGTCGTCATCACCACGCTCGGACCGGTCCGCGTCGCACGGTTCGAGACAGTGGAGGGGCCTACGCTGGTTGCGCTGCGGCTGGAGTTGGTACCGACGGGCGTCGACGAGTTTGCGGCGCAGGCCACCACCAGGCAGGCCGCGGCCGCCACGCTTCGGCCGACGCTCGGTCCATCGACGCCCGAACCGGCACGCCAGCCAGCAGGCGGCAAATTCGTGATAATGATCGATCCCGGTCATGGTGGCATCGACGCCGGCGCTGTCAGTGCCGATCAGGCGGCGGAAAAAGATGTCGTGCTCGCCGTCGCGCTGCAGCTGAGGTCGGCATTGGACAGCAAGCGCTACGACGTCCGTATGACGCGCGTATCGGATACCTTCGTCAGCCTCGACAAGCGGGTGGCGCTGTCGGAAGCGGCGGGTGCGGGGCTGTTTGTGTCGTTGCACGCGGACGCTGTGGAGGATGCAGCTTTGGCGCGCAGTGTGCGCGGTGCGACGGTTTATACGCTCTCCGAACGGGCCTCCAACGACGTTGCGCGCGCACTTGCCGATAAGGAGAACGCGGCCGACGTCGATGCCGGATTGGTTGCAGTCGACGCAGCCGAGCATGGTCAGGTCAACACCATTCTGGCCGATCTCGCCAAGCGCGAAACGCAGGGTTTCTCGGCCCAATTCCAGCATATTCTCGTCGAACGCATGCGCATCGCCAACATGCTGGGGCGGGATCCATCTCGGGCCGCAGCGTTTCGTGTGCTTCGGCAAGCGCAAACGCCCACCGTGCTGATCGAACTCGGTTTCATCTCTCATCCGGTCGATGCCGCTCAAATGCGACTTGTGGACTGGCAGAAGCGTACTGCCGCCACCATCGCCGCAGCCATCGACGCCTATGCCGCCGTGCACTCTGGCCGCTGACATATCTCGAACCGTTGCGGGTGCCTTAGCGCCTCGGCATCCCTGCCGCTGACCGCATTTTTGCCGAACTGGCTCGCTATCGCCGTATTTCGAGCGGATTGTCGCGATCGACTGTCGATAGAACGCGTGCCGTGCTTGTAGCCTGGATCGGTGTGCACTAAAGACGCAGCGGTAGTGGGCTGGTATCACCTGAGTTGCCGCCCTATCGCCGCTTCGGCTCAATCGTTTCGGCTAACCGGATTTCGTTTTGATGCGCGCGCAGATCTTGCCTCCGCCTGTCCGCCCGAAGCGTCGGAAAAAGCGCAAGAGTGTGCTGTTGCGCTCGCTCGGTTTCATCTTCGCCACGACCGTAATTCTGGGGCTAGCCGGTTCCGGTGTCGGCGGTTTCATGCTGTGGAAGGCATCGCGCGACCTGCCCGATTACGACAGTCTGGCCAAGTACGAACCACCGGTCATGACGCGCATTCATGCCCACGACGGCAGCCTGATGGCCGAATATTCCAAAGAGCGGCGCATCTTCGTGCCGATGAATACCATCCCCAAGATGGTATGGGGTGCCTATCTGTCGGCCGAAGATAAGCGCTTCTTCGAGCACTCCGGCCTCGACATGCACGGCATCGCACGCGCCGCCTTCAAGGCGATCGAGGGATTGGCCAGGGGCTCCAAGCGGCGAGCCGAAGGCGCGTCCACCATTACGCAGCAAGTCGCAAAAAACTTCCTGCTGTCGTCCGATCGCACGCTTGAGCGCAAGCTCAAGGAAGCCATTTTGTCGCTGCGCATCGAGAAAGCGTACAAGAAAGAGAAAATTCTCGAATTGTATTTGAATGAAATCTATCTCGGCCTCGGTGCTTACGGTGTCGCGGGGGCGGCGCTGACCTATTTCGGCAAGGAGCTGGATCAACTTGAGCCGGAAGAAGCCGCCTACCTTGCAGCCCTCCCCAAAGCTCCCAACAACTATAATCCGTTCAAGGCCAAGGAAAAAGCCATCGAGCGGCGCAACTGGATTCTCGGTGAAATGGCCGCCAACGGCTACATCACCAAGCAGCAGTCCGAAATCGCTCGAGCCAAGGACCTTGTCGTAACGCTGCGCAACCAGGGTACACAGATCTATGCGGCCGACTATTTCGCCGAAGAAGTGCGCCGCACCCTGGTCTCGCTCTATCAGGAAGACGGCTTGTACGGAAAGTCCGAGCGCACCAGCACCGGCGATGGCAAGGTCAACGGCGGGCTCTCGGTCCGCACGACGCTGGATCCCAAGATGCAGCGTATCGGGCGGCGCGTGCTGATCGACGGCCTCGTCAACTTCGATCGCGACAAAGGCTGGCGCGGTCCGATTCAGAAAATCGACGCTTCCGGCGACTGGGGTATTGCGCTCGGGACCATCGATGGCCCCGCCGACATGGCACCCTGGCGACTGGGCGTCGTCATCGGTCTGGACAAAGCCAAGGCCAGCATCGGCCTCAAGCCCGCCAGGCAGCCCGACGGCAAGCTGGTGGCCGAGCGCGAAGGCGTCGATATTCCCTACGAAGAGATCAAGTGGGCGAACAAAAAAGCCTCCAAGACTGCTGGCCCCGCCGACGTGCTGGCGGTCGGCGACGTGGTGTGGGTCGCACCGAAAGATCCCAACAAGCCGGATGGCGCGGGCGCGGTGTGGTCGCTTATGCAGGTGCCGGAAGTCGCCGGCGGCCTGATCGCCATGGACCCGCATACCGGGCGCGTTCAGGCCGTTGTTGGCGGCTTCTCCTATGCCGCCAGCCAGTTCGACCGTGCCTTGCAGGCGCGCCGTCAACCCGGCTCCTCGTTCAAGCCGATCGTTTATGCCGCCGCCATCGACAACGGCTACAAGCCGACCTCCATCGTGCTCGACGCGCCCTATTGCAAGACCCAGATCAACGGCGAAGAATGGTGCCCTAAGAACTATGAGGACAAGCAGTCGTTCGGACCGCAAACGCTGCGCTACGGCATCGTCAAGTCGCACAACCAGATGACCGTGCGCCTGGCCGACGACATGGGCATGCCGTTGATCGTCGAGTATGCCAAGCGCTTCGGCGTCTACGATGATTTGTTGCCGGTGCTGTCGATGGCGCTCGGTGCCGGCGAAACTACCCTGTTGCGCATGGTGACGGCATACTCGTCGTTCCCGAACGGCGGCAAGCTCGTCAAGGCTACGCTGATCGATCGCATCCAGGATCGTTGGGGCAAGACCATCTGGCGGCACGACGACCGGGATTGCAGCAAGTGCCGTGTCGATACGCCCGGCGAGGAGCCCGAACTCAGCGACGACAGGCGCCAGATCATCGACCCGCATACCGCCTATCAGATGACATCGATCATGGAAGGTGTCGTGCTCAACGGGACCGGTTCGCTGGTCCACCAGATTCTGCCGAACACGCCCATCGCCGGCAAGACCGGCACTTCGAACGATGAGAAGGATGCGTGGTTCATTGGTTTCACGCCCGATCTCGTGGTCGGCGTCTTCATCGGCTACGACACGCCAAAGCCGATGGGCAAGGGCAAGACGGGCGGGACGTTTGCAGCCCCCATCGTCGGCAACTTCATGAAATATGCGCTGGCCGACAAGAAGCCCGTGCCGTTCCGCCAGCCGCCTGGCCTCAAATCAGTGCGCATCAACACCAAGACCGGCGTGCGCGCCAATGGCGATGAGAAGGACACCATGTGGGAGTTCTTCAAACCGTTCGAAGAGCCCGACGATGCATACTCCGTCATCGGCCTCACCTCGGACGGTGGCACCGAATTCGTGTCACCCGAACAGCAGAAGCAGGGTTCCCGCATCGGCACCGGTCGCCCCGCCGGCCTTTACTGAAGAAGTGGTGGGGTGGGGGGAACTCGTTCCCCGATCGGGTTATGTCGAAACATGCGTGCGCCATGAGGGGCGGAAGCCCTGTTCGCGTTGCGAAATCGTGCCGCTCGCGCGCGCCGCGCGGTTGTTCGCAATTGCGCCGCCGCCGCGCCCGGTCTATAGCCGCGTCTTCTGAATACATCATTTGCCACGGACATGATCATGCGCGCCGATGCCAAGCTCCACGCCGACGCGATCCGCGAATCGCTGTCCCTGCTCCGGAGGTATCTTTGACCCGGATACAGCAGCCAAGCGCCTTGCTGACCTAAACAACCGCGCCGAAGATCCGAGCATCTGGGCTGACCCGAAGGCTGCGCAAAAAATTATGCGCGAGCGCACCTCGACCGAAAAATCATTGAAAGCATTCACCTCCTTCGAAAGCGATTTCGACGATGCGATGACGTTGATCGAGTTGGGTGAAGCCGAGAATGATGCGGCGACCGTCACCGAGGGTGAAGGCGCCTTGGCCAGGCTCAGCCAGGAGGCGCGCAAACGCGAAGTCGACGCGCTGCTCTCCGGCGAAGCCGACGGTATGGATACCTATCTCGAAGTCCACGCCGGCGCTGGCGGGACGGAGAGCCAGGATTGGGCATCGATGCTGGTCCGCATGTACACCAAGTGGGGCGAACGGCGCGGTTTCAAGGTGACGTTGACCGACCTCAGCCCCGGCGACGAAGCCGGCATCAAGGGCGCGACACTGGAGTTCAAGGGCGAGAATGCCTATGGCTGGTTGAAGACGGAGGCCGGCGTACATCGTCTGGTGCGCATATCACCCTACGATTCCAACGCCCGCCGGCATACGTCGTTTTCCAGCGTGCAGGTCTATCCGGTGGTCGACGACACCATCGACATTGAGATCAACCCAGCCGACATCGAATTGTCGTTCACCCGCTCGCAGGGTGCCGGCGGGCAGTCGGTAAACCGCACCGAGTCGGCCGTCCGCCTCGTGCACAAGCCAACCAACATCATCATTTTTGCGCAAGAACAGCGCTCGCAGCACCAGAACCGCGACATCGCCTTCAAGCGGCTGAAAGCCCGGCTCTACGAACTCGAGCTGAAAAAGCGCGAAGACAAGGCTGCCGCCGAACAGTCCGACAAAACCGCGATTGGCTGGGGCCACCAGATACGCTCGTATGTGCTGCAGCCCTATCAGCTGATCAAGGACCTCCGCACCGGCACGACGTCTGGCAATCCCGCAGCGGTGCTCGATGGTGACCTTGATGAGTTCATAGAGAGCGCGTTGGCGCAGCGTATGAAGGGCGGCGGCGGCGCGGTTGTCGACGACATCGATTGAAAAGCGGCGCGCGGTGCCTATGTGCGCGTGCTTCCGGATAAAAACCGCAACGACACACCCCGGCCCAACGCTCCGACCGAAGCCGGCGGCGTTGGGGCGCGCCAAAGTGCTTGACCGAAGCTACCTGTCCGCAGCGATTGTCAATGCACTGACGTGCGCACAGTCACGTGCCAGATTTTGTCAGTCGCTGATTGGCGTGCATTCGGCGGCAGTGCTTCCAGCCGCCGCCATTCGAGCGCGAAGTCGTGCAGCCGCACGGTGCGCGGACGATAGCCGGCATGTGGGACGCCGAGCTGTTTGATGAACTCTGCGTCCGCCAGCCGTGGAATATCTTTGAGAGCAACAACCATCTGCACCAGCCGCGCAATCTCGTTGTGCAGCGCGGCCTTGCGTTCGCCGGTCTCCTTGTACGCCGCAAAGCCGAACAGAACATCATCCTCGCGCGTCGGACGGCCCTGCACGAAATCGAGCGTCGCCTTGGCGTCGTTGCCGGTAATGCGGTCCTTGCCTTCATCCATCATCATGCGGTGGGCGACCGGCTGCTTGAGCTGCACGAGCCCCGGATGCTTCTGCGCGGCGCGTCTGATGTGGTCAGTGAGATCGCGGTTCGTGAACGCGTCGATCAACGCCTCTGACCGTCCGTGCGTGATGATATGCAGCGTCCAATGGCCGTCGGGACCTTGCTGCAAGCCATAGAATTCGGTGACCAGCGTACTCGCGACCAGATCTTCGCGCTGGAACTGCATGTGGTTGCGATGCTTTGACCAACGTCCCGCGACAAAGCCCAACACCGCGAACAGGCTGGTGGCCACCAGCGTGATCAGCCGCGCGTGGTCGCCAGTGATCTCCAATCCGAACAACGTCACCCCGGCCCCCTTCGCTGCACCATTCCCGTGCTACACAGCCTCCGTTCGGCCCACAGTCTTAAACCGACCACAGCCCCGAACCGGGTCGTATCCGTAACGCTATCCTGCGCGGCTGTCTGCGTGCAACGATCTGGTCGCTCCAGCTGCCGGGGCCTATTATCACCCGCATGCCCCGCCACCGCCGGCCGCCACCTTGCGCTGGACGCCGCCCGCAACAGACAGCGACCGGCCGACGCCTTCAGTACTTGCGGATCAAGCCCACGAGCCGGCCTTGGATATCGACTTGATCAGGCCCGAAAATGCGCGTTTCGTATTTCGGGTTCGCCGCCTCCAGCGCCACCGACGCACCCTTCTTGCGCAGCCGCTTCAACGTCGCCTCTTCCTTTTCCACAAGCGCCACGATGATATCACCGTTGTTGGCCGTTTCCTGGCGACGGATGATCACGATGTCGCCCTCGTGGATGCCGGCGTCGATCATCGAATCGCCTTTGACTTCGAGGGCGAAATGTTCGCCTGGACCCAGCATATCCGGCGGGCACGCAATATCCGAGGCGTGGTTCTGAATGGCGCTGATCGGCACGCCAGCCGCGATCCGCCCCATCAGCGGCACGCCGATGCCGCCGGACGTGACATTGGTTTGTAGACCGGGATATGCCGCGCCCGCCTTCTTGCCACCGCCCTCGATAATGCTCGGCTGGAAGCCGCCGCTGAGTTTCTGTTGCGCGCTTTCGGCAAATCCGCTGCTGGCGGGAGGCGCACTGGGCGCCGGCCCGGCCGAAGCCTCCGGCAACTTGATGATTTCCAGTGCGCGCGCGCGATGCGGCAGACGCCTGATGAACCCGCGCTCCTCCAGCGCCGTGATTAGACGATGGATCCCCGACTTTGACTTCAGGTCCAACGCTACCTTCATCTCGTCGAACGAGGGCGGCACGCCCGTTTCCTGCAGGCGCGCCTGAATGAGCATCAACAGCTCTTTTTGCTTGGCAGTCAGCATGCGGTGTCTCGATCAGGTGAGCGGGTAAATCCGGGATCAGGCAACCGGCGGAACTATTGTCCCGCAGCAACCCAAGCAGCGATCTCCGTGGTTCAGTGTCGACTCGCGTGTCTGTACAAATCAAGAACAATCTAGGTGTTCGCCAAGCGTTCCGCAACTGTTTTCTGCATGGCGACGCCGTCTCGGTTAAAAATCGATCGGCAGGATCGGAACCGTCGCGCCGGCGGGCAGCGCGGGCGCACGGATTGGCCGAACAATCAGACAGTCAGCGGCCGCGAGCGGCAACAGCAGGGAGCTGTCCTGGTTGGGCAAGGGGTATACGGCGCGCGCATCTGTCGCGTTCTGTCGATGGACCCCGCGCATGTAGTGGGCGCGCGGCCCATTGGCAGGCAGCGGTTCGCCTAGCGTGGCGTGCGCGTGTGCGTCGTCCTGCGGCGGCAGGCCAAGCAGCGCATGGATCAGTGGCACTAAAAACAGGCGCGCCGTAATCAGTGAGGACACGGGATTGCCGGGCAAGCCGAGCACGTGCGTCGCGCCCAATCGGCCGAACAACATCGGTTTGCCCGGCCGCATGGCGATTTTCCAGAACGCCAGATCGATACCGCGGCGCGTGAGTACTGGCACGATGAGATCGTGATCGCCGACCGATGCCCCCCCGAGTGTGACGAGGATGTCGGCGCCCTCAGCCTGTTGCAGTTTGCTTTCGAGGCTGGCCGTGGTGTCGGCGGCGATGCCGAGCAGCATTGGTGTGCCGCCAGCTGCCGTTACCATGGCGGCGATGCCGAACGGGTTGGAGCAGACGATTTGGCCGGCGGCAGGCGACACCCCTGGCATCACCAACTCGTCCCCGGTCGCAAGGATGGCCACGCGCGGCGGACGCCGCACGTTGAGTTGGGCGTGTCCGGCGGCCGCCGCCAGCGCAATGTGCCGCGCAGCGATGCGCTGGCCTGCCGGCAAGACCTGCTGGCCGGCGGTAAAATCTCCGCCTTTCGGGCGGATGTGTTCACGATCCGTTGCGGTGCGATCAATCGTCAGGATGTTGCCTGTCGCGCGCACGTCTTCCTGGATGACGATGGTATCCGCACCCTCCGGCATCGGCGCGCCGGTAAAGATGCGCACGGCGTCACCCGGCCCAATCCTGCCTGCATAGCCGTGCCCGGCGGCGGCCTCGCCAATGCGATGCAATGTGAGGGGCGCAGCGCCCGTCAGATCTGCGGCGCGGACCGCGTACCCGTCCATCGCCGAGGCGTCGAAAGGCGGCTGGGTGTGGTTTGCGAACACGGGTGCCGAAAGTACCGCGCCGTGCGCCTCCAGCAGGTCGAGCCGCACGACGTCGACGATAATCGCGACCTTGCCGACTATCAGTTGCAGCGCGTCTTCGACCGTCATCGACTGTGGTGCTGGTTCGCTCATGCCTGACTCAGCCGCCTCCTTACTCAGCTGCCCTATAGGGGCCGGATTTGCCGCCGGTTTTCTCCACGAGGCGGATCGAACCGATAACCATGTCTTTCTCGACAGCCTTCAGCATGTCGTAGATCGTCAGGCACGCCACCGACACGGCGGTCAGCGCTTCCATTTCAACGCCGGTCTGGCCGCCAACTTTCACTTCGGCGCTGACCACGATGCCGACGGGATCGTCGCTGAAACGGAAGTCGACAGTCGCCTTGGTGATCTGCAGCGGGTGGCACAAGGGGATCAACTCAGCGGTGCGTTTGGCCGCCATGATACCGGCGATGCGGGCGGTAGCCAGCACGTCGCCCTTTTTTGCACGGCCGTCGCGCGCCAAAGCCAGCGTTTCGGCCGTCATGGACACGAACCCGTCAGCAACCGCCATGCGCATTGTTACCGCCTTGTCCGAGACGTCGACCATCACGGCCTCGCCGCGCGTGTTGAGATGGGAAAGCTCAGCCATGTCGGTTCTTCGTGTTGGGGTTGCGGCGCTGTTTCGGCGCGCTCTTGCGGCGGTCGCCACGTTACGACGGCGGCGGTCACGCTCCAACCGCAATCGGTGCGGCCGAGAGCGGTGTTGCGCGTCCGGCCCCTGGCGTGTCACCTGACGCATCGTTGTCGACGTCCGCGCCTCATTGCCGGCCGACGTCACGCAGTCAGAAAGCGCCGCGCATGGACGCACGACCCACGAAGGAAGCGGTATTGCCGGTCGGGTGCGCTGCCGTTCAGCCGGTGTCGAAATTCGGCCGGGCCGTGCAGGACTTTTGCGAAAGCGCCGAACTTTATCCGCTGTGGATGCACCAGGGCCGCGCGGAAGTTCTGCGTCGCTATCGGCGGACGGTGCTCGGACCGTTGTGGCATACGCTGTCGCTCGGAGTTTTTATCGCCGTAACCGGCGTCATCTGGTCGTCGATCATGAAGGCCGATCTGCATCGTTATATGCTGTTTTTGCCGTCGGGGCTGATCGTCTGGGGCATGATCTCGGCCTACGTGGTCGATGGCACCGCGATTTTGACCGGTGCCCAGCAGCAGGCGCTCTCTAGCCGCATGCCCTATCCGATGCTGGCGATGGCACTGGTTTGGCGGCTGTTTTTGATCTTTCTGCATCAGTTGCCGCTGTGCGTGATTTTCGGCGTGCTGTTCGGTGGCCGTCTCGACGCCAATACTTTGCTGCTTATTCCGGGAACCCTGTTGGCGGCGGCGAACGGCGTCTGGATGTCGTTGCTGGCCGGCTTGATCACCTTGAAATTCCGCGATGCGCAGTCGGCGATTGCGAGCTTCATGCACATCTTGATGTTTGCAACGCCCGTCTTCTGGAGTCGTGACCTGCTGATCGGACAGAAAATCGCGTGGCTGGTCGATGCCAATCCCCTCTACCATCTGGTCGAAGTCATGCGGCAGCCGCTGCTGGGCGAGCAACCGACGTCGGTCGATTGGCTCGTTTCGACGCTGATGCTGGCCGTCGGTCTGGTGGTGACCGTGTTCGTTTATGGGCGCGTGCGTCACCGCATCGCCTACTGGTACTGAAGAAAATTGAGGAAACGCGCCGCATGGCTCGCCTGCAACTCGTCGATGCCTGTGTCGAGTTCTCCATACCCATGCGGATCAAGGATCTGGCACTGGATAAAGGGCGCCGCATGCTGGGCGCGCCCATCGACCGGGTGCGACGTTCCATTCTCGCGCTGGAAAACATCAATCTCGACGTCAAGGCCGGCGACCGGCTCGGTATCATCGGCCACAATGGTGCCGGCAAAACCACCTTGCTGCGGGTGCTGGCCGGAATCTATGAACCGACGCGCGGCTCAGCCCTCATCGAGGGCCGCACGACGACGCTGATAACAGCCGCGCCCGGGATTGATCTCGACGACACGGGGCTGGAAAACATCACGTCGTGTGGATTGTACCACGGCATGACCCGGCGCGAGATCGCCGCCAAAATAGACGATATCGCAGGGTTCACCGATCTCGGCGATTATCTCGAGATGCCCGCGCGCATCTACTCGGCCGGCATGCTGACGCGGTTGAGTTTTGCGATCGCCACCGCCATCGATCCGGAAATCCTGATCCTGGACGAGGGGCTCGCGGCTGGCGACGCAGCCTTCGTCATGAAGGCGGAACGGCGCATCACCCAGCTCATCGATCGAGCGACCATCGTGGTCGTGGCGTCGCACTCGGCGGCGATGCTGACGAGCATGTGCACCCACGGCATCGCTCTGCAGCACGGTCGCGTCGTGGCTAGCGGCGCGATGAAAGATGTCGTCGCGGCCTATTTCGACAGTGTCGTCGAGGGCGCGCGGCAAGGCAATGAACAACATCTCACCACCGCTTTCGCGGTGGCACAGGATTTGGCCCGGCATGGCGAAAGCGTGCCGCCCGCCATCGAGGAGCAGGCCTTGATCGCGGCGCTGCGGCAGGTGCCCGGGGATCGCATGATGAGCATCCGGCTTTGTCAACTGCTGCGCATGCAAGGCAAGCCGATACCAGACGCACTGCAGGCTTTCGAGCTGGAACCGGCCCAGGCCAGCGCGACGCAACCGAACGCCGATTGACGCCCTGCGTGACGTGCGAGCGTGGATTTTGCGGCGCGGCTTGCGCCGCGATCAGGCAAAGTTGACACCGCGTTTCAAACTCCGCATGCCACAGGAAAGGTCAGAATGTGTGATCGACCAACAACTGCCACGGATCGTCATGGCCCTTGCACGGCCAAGACGAAAAACGGGTAACGAGCAATCAATATTTTGACTGCTGGTTTCATAGCGACATCACAGAGGTTCATACGCATGGCATTGCGGTGGTCGACGGTGCAGCAATTGCATGCGAAGGGGCTCTTCAAAGCTGGGAATGCCGTGCTCGATGTCGGCAGTTCGAATATCTATTCCGCCGACGCTGCAAGCGTTCAAGCGTTCATTCATGACTTTGATCCGGCTGCCGCAGGCAACGCCGGGGTCTTCGCCGAGGACTTCGCGCGCAGGTCCGTCGATCAACTGGCGGGACAAACCACCAACCGGGCGTTTCTGGGTGAAGTTCTCGGACAATCCGGCATGGGGTATCGGTCCGTCGATATTGCCGACGGCTTCCGTACCACTCTGATCGATTTGAACTCCGGCGAGGTGCCGTCGTCGTTTTTTGGCGCTTTCGATCTGGTGATGAATGTCGGCACCACCGAACATATTCTCAATCAGGCCAATTGCTTCAAGTTCATCCACGACGCCACCCGGGAAGGTGGCTTGATGTTCCACCAACTGCCAACGTCCGGCTTCTCCAATCACGGCTATTTCTGCTACACGCCGAAGTTTTTTTGCGACCTGGCCGGCTACAATAAATATGAGATCGTCGATTTCTGGTTCGACGGACCGGCGGCGCACGAGAACCTCTACGCCGCCGTGCGGGCCTACGCCGGTATCCACCCCGCGCTCACCAGAACACTCGAACGCATCCGGGAAAGCGAAAAAGAACGTACGATCGAAAACGTTCTGGTGCCCGATATGGCGATCCAGGTTCTGATGCGGCGCACGACAAGCGAGCGTTTTCTCGGTGCCCTGGAAACCAGCACCAGCGTCGGGCCTTTGTTGCCCGGCCTGCATCGCGCCTACAGTTCGCGCCGGGTCCGCTTCGGTGCCGCCGGAACAGCGCTGGCAAACCTCACCCGCCGGATGCGCCGCTGACGCTCAATACAGCAGCGTGAACTCGATGCTGGTGCGCGATTGGGCGGCCTGATTGAGCTTGCCGACGTGCAGCGTGCCGTAGTTGAACACGACGGCCTCGCCCGACCGACCCGGGAATGTTTCGTAGGTCAATTCCGAGGTGTCGAAATCGGGGTCGAATTTGATTTTGTAGCCGAGGTTGGAAACCTTGAAGTCGTAGTTTTTCAAGTGCGAACGCGGGCACAACACAAGCCCGTTTAATTCAGGTTTCACATCGAGCCCGATCCACACCTTGGTGCGGTTCAAGCCTTCCGGTAGCGGCCACTCGTGATGGCGCCAGAACCAGGAGTCGCAATGTAGAAAGCCGACGTCCTCTGTGCGTTGCGGCCGTGCCACGCGCATGCAGATTTGTTCAAAACCGATATTGTCCTCGTCGGACAGGCGCACGCTGCCGAAGGCTCGGCGGAACTCGTCGAAAATCGACATCTGTTTGATTTCGCGGATGTCGCTGTCACGCAGGATGCGGCCGGTCTTAGTGAGCATTTTTGAATGATTGAGCCGGTCGCAAACGGTGTGGTATTCAGCGAGCGGCACATTGGCTACCAGATCGGCCGCGCGTTCCCCGTGCAAATTGCGCGCGTTATAGATCAACCGTTCATGCACGATTTCATGCAGCCGGCTGAGTTCATCGGACATGAGCATCGGGCCGGTCAGACAGCCAGCGCTGCCGCCGAAATTCTCCTCGGTGCGCGGCCGCCCGCCGAACCAATCGCATGCGGGCATTTGAGCCCATAACGGGCGCACGAGCGGTGGTGATTTCAAAGCACTGTTCATGTCGCCCCCCGCGAACACCGGCAGCTTTATTCTGCGCCGTTCGGCCGATCACGACCGCTGTCAACGCGAATGCGCCGAGCCCCCTCGTATGACCTTGGGCTATCATGGATATTTGTTTGTTGTCTACCGCGCGCCGGCACTTACGATGCCGCCTCGTGTGATTTGGCACACACCGTCGGCAGAATTGACCATCGAGTTGATAAGTGCCATGGCGAGCGGTGAAATCCACGCGTTCAGCGGCCCAGTGCAAAGAAGATCGCCCGATGCCTACCGACCCTGCGGACACGACGCGAAATCCCGTCAACCAACGCGGCTACGACGTCAATAAAAGCATCGGCGAGACGCGGTTCGGCGTCTTGAAGAATTGGGAATGGCACGACGACCCCAAGCGCATCCTGTTTTCGATGGCGCGGTATAAATTCGTGTCCAAGATGTTTGCGGGTCGCCGACATGCGCTCGAAATAGGCTGCGGGGACGCGTTCAACGCGCCCATCATATTGCAGGGTGTGCAGAAGTTGACGGTGACGGATTTCGATCCGATGTACATCGAGGATGCCCGCCAACGCATGAAGGCGCCTTGGATCTATGAGGCGCGGGTGCACAATTTGCTGGACGGCCCGATGTCCGGTTCGTTCGATGCGATCTACAGCCTGGACGTGCTCGAGCATATTTCCGCCGCACAGGAAGACGTTTTCATCCGCAATGCGCTGCTTTCGTTGACCGATGATGGCGAGGCGATTTTCGGCATGCCGTCGCTCGAGTCGCAGGCCTATGCATCGAAAGCGTCCAGGGACGGCCACATCAATTGCAAAACGGGCGACGACCTTGTGTCGTTGATGCGCAAATATTTCCGGCATGTCTTTTTGTTCGGCATGAACGATGAAGTGGTCCACACCGGCTACAGCAAAATGGCGCACTACGTCATCGTGCTCTGCTGCGGCAAGAAATAATCGGGACGCGCGGCGATGCTCCGATGTTGACCCACAAGCCGGTGCCTGGCCCCGATCGTAATAACGATGACGGCCAGCCGGCCAGGCCGAAAATTCGCTATGCTTTGGCGGTGTGGGGCGAGCGCTATATCGATCGCTTCTGGGACGAGGTGTTTCCAACCCATATCGCGCCGAACAATCTGCCGTTCCTGGCGGCCATGGCAGAGGTGCGGTTCGTCATTTTAACACGCCGCGATGACCGGCACGTGTTTGAACGGCATCCGATGTTTGAGCGGATGCGATCGCTCGGGCCTGTCGATTTCGTCGCCATCGACGATCTGATATCGCACCACACCCTTTATGCCGTCACTCTCACGCTGGCGTTCACGCGCGCGTTGCGGTCGGCAGGGCCGGATGGGCAAGGTGACTGCTTTGTGTTCATGAATGCCGATTTTTTGCTGGCCGACGGAACGCTGGCGACCGTCGGGCGACGGCTGGCCGCAGGCGCGTCTGCGGTTCTGGCCGTCACGCCGCGCGCGGTTTCCGAAAGCGTTGCTGAAATACTGCAGGCCATGCCGCGCGAACCGGATGGCGCACTGGTGTTGTCGCCGCAGCGCATGGTCGATCTGATGCTGCGCGCACCGCACTGCATGGTCACGGCCAAGCAGCCCGATGTGACTTTGCTGCACTCAACGGTGCCCAATCAATTTTTCTGGTTCGTCGACCGATACACCCTGCTGGCACGCTCGTATCTGGTGTTCATGCTGGCGTTGCGACCGCGCACGACTGATTACCGCGCCACCAGTTTTTGCGACTATTCGCTGGTTTCCGACCTCGCCGATACCGATGCGTTGTCGCTGATAACGCACTCCGACGACGGTTTCATCCTTGAACTGCAGAACCGCCGCCAGGAGGTGGAAACCGTCCGGCTCGGTGCGCTGCCGTCAAAAACCGCCGCGCGTTATCTCGGCGAATGGACGACACCGTTTCATCGGTGGACCGCACGACACGACTTCGTGTTCAGCAGCGGGGGTAGCTCCGTTCATCTCGAGGTGACGAAGGCGCGCGCGGCGTTGTTTATCGAGGCCCTCGATCTCCAATTGCCAGCTGCCATCGAAGGGCGGGCTCATCCATATTGGGTGGCGGGCGTCAGGGCGTGGCAATCGCATCGCAGCGATCCGTCGTGGCCGGCTGAACTGTCGGCCGCAGCGCTCAGAACCGACATGGACGACCAGTCACAGCCCCCGCGGGAGATGATTGAACGGCAGCCGTCGCGCATGACGCTGCCGGTGTCGTATCGCGTCATGCGCACCCTGGCGGCGCCCTTGCGCCCGCTCTTACGCCAGCCACCCGAGCTGTGCGATTGCCGGCAATTGAAACTCCAACTGGACCGCATCGCCGCTCCGGGAGCGGTTTACGTTTATGGAACGCCGTCGTTCAATCTGAAGCCGGTGGTGGGGCGCAGGGCCGTGCATCGGTATGCGCTGGCGAGGGTGGCTGAGCGCATGGCGCGACCCGCACCCGGACTGACGCTTATTTGTCTCGACGATGCGACGTTGTCGAATTTAGCGGTTTTTCTGCATCATGTGCGGCTCTGTCTGGCTGCGGGCCGCGCCGCAATCGTGGTCGTCGAACGCCGGTCGGCTGATCCGATCGCGTTTCATCTAGCCTTTGCCGAAGCGCTGGCTGAAACCGACGATGCCCCGCTCAACGAGGGCGTGACGGTCATCTTGGAAAATGACGAACTGGTGCGATGCGAAACCGATCTCGCCGAGCGGATTGTGCGCTGGCAGGCGTCGCCGTCGGTCGCTACGATCTCAGGCGCCGTGCGCGCGACGCTGGCATTGACCAGATTGCATCTGAAGCTGAAGCTTGCGCCGTATTGGCCGGGCACGGCTGCGGCTTGGCCGGGCGTTGCTGTGGTGTTTGCCGCGCGTGAAGGTGTGCGGCGCGGGGCGGACACCGCGCTTGAATTGCCGGCGTGTGTTGCATGAGGGGCGGAGACTTAGCGTGAAAGAACAATCTCTGACGTTTGGGCGCGTCGTGCGCGGGCTGCAGCGCCGCATGCGGCGGCGGCGGCCGCAACCAGTGCCGGTGG
>JANXYD010000190.1 GCA_025350265.1 Hyphomicrobiaceae bacterium
AAGCCGTCGCGCACCGAGCCTTCGGCCGCCCGCGCGATCAGGGTCAGCGCGTCGTCATCGGCTGAGGCGCCCTCCGCTGCGACGATCTTGCTGAAATGATGAGTGAGAACGGCCCCCTCGACGCGGCGCAGATCAAAGCGCTGGCAGCGCGACAGCACGGTGACCGGCACCTTGCGGATCTCCGTCGTCGCGAACACGAACTTGACGTGCTCGGGCGGTTCTTCGAGCGTCTTCAGCAACGCGTTGAACGCGTTCTTGGACAGCATGTGCACTTCGTCAATGATGAACACTTTCATGCGCGCGACAAGCGGCTTGTAGCGCGCGCTTTCGATGATTTCGCGCACGTCATCGACGCCGGTGTTGGAGGCCGCATCCATCTCGATCACGTCGGGGTGGCGGCTCTCCATGATGTCGGCGCAATGGCGGCCGAGTTCGGGCATGTCGATGGTCGGCTTCGAGATGATCGTGCCATCTGGATTGGCGCGCTCGTAGTTGAAGGCGCGAGCCAGGATGCGAGCGGTCGTGGTCTTGCCGGTGCCGCGCACGCCGGTCAGCATATAGGCTTGCGCGATGCGGCCGGTGGCGAAGGCATTGCGCAAGGTCTGCACCAGCGCGCCCTGCCCGATCAGATCGTCGAACGTCCGCGGCCGATACTTCCGCGCCAGCACCACGTAGGGCTTGGCTGCGGCGGCATTCGCATCGGTACCTGTCTGCGCTTTGGGTTCTTTGGCCATGATGCGCCATTAAGCAGGATTTTGCGGCAGTGCCAACCTGGAGGTGATTGGGTGGGTGGGATAGGCGCAGGGCGTCTGATGCGACCTGATCATAAGCTGCCGTCAGGCGCAAACCCGAGCAGCCGTTGGCAACGACGCGAATGAACACGTGCAGAAGGAGCCGCGGCGTTCGGCTTCCGGACTTGGCCTACAGAACTCAAACTATCTCGCTTGCTTGTGCTCGAAGCTGGGGCATAAGCTGCCAGTCATCGACCGTTTGACAGAGATCGGGGGTAGGCCGTCCGTGTTGTCGAAGGTGTCGCGAAGCTCCCATCTGACCCAACTCGGACATCGGGTAACGGCCTTAACCCTACAGACCGCCGACACCCTCAGAGCGCGCATTGCCTTAAAGTCTCGGCACGTCTGAAACCGAAGAAATTGGAGCGAAAAAATGGAACAATTCTTGGCCGCATTGAAAAGGATCATCATCCAGGGGATAGACTGGCTATTCTGGCTTATAACGTTTGCTTGGAACTGGTCATTTGGCCAAATTTCGCGCGCGCTCAATCTCTCAATCCAAACACTGCCAGACTGGAAGGCACTTCTCTATATCGCACTCGTCGTGCTCTTGCTCTACATGGCGTATATGGTGATCCCGAGAATTCTTGCCGCGATCGTGGGGATCTTTAGAGCGATCTGGAGTCTTGTCGAAACGCTTCTCAAAATTGCTGTCGATATGGTCTGGTACATTCTTGCAGCCTACGGAATAGCGCTTGTCATCAACACAATCAAAGTCGGTTCCGTTTTCGGCAAAATGCCGTGGCAATGATGCGCCGCCGCACAAATCTAGATTGATTGCGCCGTCTGCTCGAACGGCACTGTATGCCAGCAGTTGGCCGATTGCGGAATCGTTTGCTAAAGTTTTGGGAACGACTGCAACTGGGGCGCGCGGAAGGCACCTTCTGGTTTGTTCTATCGTGCTTCTTTTCAGCAAAACCGCTTCACACCTCGGATCTGCGAGAAAAAGTCGCTGGCAATTGGTCTAATTTCGTTCGATGCTCAGTGGGGATGGCGTCTCGTCTGATCCACGCAACGATATAAAATACCGAATGCAACCGTGTAAGCAGCAAGAGGGGTGCCATGAGCAGCCAGACAACGCGTCCGACGCTGCCGTTCTGGCTGTTGATTGCGATCGTCGGCGTCATCGTCGGCGTTTCGATGGGACGCGCGCAATCGATGGGGTTGTATCTATCGCCGGTCACCTCGACGTTGGGTGTCGGGCGCGAGGCGTTTGGCCTGGCGATGGCGATGGCACAACTGATGATGGGCGTGTTCGCGCCCATGTCGGGCGCGCTGATCGATAAGTTCGGTGCCGGCCGCGTCGTGGCGTTGTGCCTTTTGACCACCGTCGCCGGGCTCGGGTTGATGTATGCGGCAACCACGAGTGCAGCACTGATCGTCAGCGGCGCGTTGATGGGAATTGGCGTCAGCGGCACGGGCGTGACGGCGCTGGTCGGCACGGTCGGCCGCCTCGCGCCGCCTGATAAACGCATGAGCGCGATCGCTTCGATGGGGATGTCGGCTGGTATCGGCGGGTTCGTGGCGCTGCCGGTCATGCACTTGCTGATCGAGCGGATCGGCTGGCAAGGCAGCCTGCTGTGGTTGATGGCGATAACGGCGCTGCTGATACCGCTGGCGTGGCCGATCGGCGGCAAGCCGTCGACGGTGTCGGGTCCGGTGCGTAACCAAACGTTGCGCGAGGCGCTGCGCGAAGCGTTCCAGCACCCAAGCTTCCTGCTGCTGTCGGCAGGTTTCTTCGTGTGCGGCTTCCACGTCGCCTTCATCATGGTGCATTTGCCGGCATTCACCGTCGACCAGGGCTTGCCGACGTGGGTTGGGCCGACCGCGCTCTTCGTGCTCAGTGTCGCCAATATCGTCGGCACTTATATTGCAGGCCAATCCGGCCGCTTCATCGAGAAGCGGCGCGGCTTGAGCTTGATCTATTTCGGGCGCGCGGTGATTTTTCTCGGCTTCCTGGTGTTGCCGATGACGCCGGTCGTCGTGATCTTCTTGTGCGGGTTGTTGGGGCTGTTGTGGCTGGCGACGATCCCGCTGACCAGTGGACTGGTGGCCACATTTTTCGGCACGACGTGGATGTCGATGTTGTTCGGATTTGTGTTTTTTGCCCACCAGCTCGGCGCGTTCCTGGGCGTGTGGATCGGCGGCCGCGTGTTCGACGTGACCAAGTCGTACAGCGCGATGTGGTGGATGTCGATCACGCTCGGCGTGCTGGCCGGGCTGATCAACTGGCCGATCAAGGAAGCGCCAGTCGCACGCCTTACGGGCGCGGTGCCAACTTCGAACTAGTGGAGTTCGGCATACAGGCCGCCCACTTGAAGAAACGCGTCTCAGGCGAACTTTGCGTTTTCCTCGACGGCACGGTGCGACACGCGTCGTGTATCGCCCACCGCGTTGAGCGCCTTTTGCAGCAGTCGCGTGAGAACAGCCTGCTCTTTGCCGGTCAGCCCGGACATCATCTTGGTTTGTATGGCGCGTACCACCGGTCGGGCACCGTCGAGAGCGGCATCGCCGGCCGCCTGCAGATGAAGCCGGCGCGATCGCCGGTCGCCCTTGGCGATCTCGCGCCGGACGAGCCCCTTGGCCTCCAGTCGATCGATGACACCGCCGGTCGTGACCCGATCGAAGGCGATGGCGCTGGCCAGCGTTGCCTGATCGAGCCCCGGACGCGCGGCGATCGCGGTCAAGGCTGCGTACTGCACCGATGTCAGATCCCAGCCGGCCTTGGCCATCTCGATATCGAATATCGCCTGCGATGCCTGATGCATGCGACGGATGAGATGCCCGGGCATCGCGTATATTTCGAGCTTCAGGTCGCTTTGGGCGTCATCCATGTGGCGTGTATCATCCATGTTCTTTCGTGCGGCCGAGGAGCGCTTTGGTTTTAGTTTGATCGTGAAACTCCACTAACGCTCAAACAACATCATGATAACTATCACGGTTCTGTTAGCAAGAATTATCATCATAACTATGCTCTTGACTCGCATTATCACCATAGGGCTAGTCTCGAATGGGACTGTTAAGTCACCTAAAAAGAAACTGAGGGAGTGAAACGTGTCCAGAAAAATCAACGTCCTGTTGAGTGCTGCGGTGTGGGCATTCACAGCCAGCGCCGCATCGGCTCAGATCAAGGTCGGCATCACGGTTTCGCAGACCGGCCCGGCCGCAGCACTCGGCATTCCACAGAAGAACACCGTCGCCCAACTGCCGAAAGAGATCGCCGGCCAGACCATCGAGTATACCGTGCTCGACGATGCGACCGACCCGACCAAGGCAGTCGCCAACGCGCGTAAAATGATTTCGGAAAACAAGATCGACATTCTGATCGGCTCGTCGGCAACGCCGGCCACGGTAGCGCTCGTTGATGTGGCGGCCGAAACAAAGACGCCTTATTGCGCCATGGTGCCGACCAAGGCGGTGATCTTTCCCATGGACGATAAGCGGAAGTGGGTGTTCAAGGCACCGCAGAACGACGCCATCATGGCTGAAGCGCTAGCCGATCACATGGCGGCCGCAGGGATCAAGACGGTCAGCTTTCTCGGCTATACCGACGGCTACGGCCAGGGCTGGCTCGACGAAGTCAACGAGAGCTTTCCCAAGAAGGGCATCAAGATCGTCGCCGTCGAACGCTTCCAGCGCACCGATACGAGCGTGACGGCGCAAGCGCTGAAGGTGCTGTCGCCCAGCCCCGATGCGGTGCTGGTCGTTGCGTCCGGCACGGTCGCCGTGCTGCCGCACAAAACTCTGCGCGAGCAGGGCTTCACCAAGCCGATCTATCAGACACACGGCATCTCGACGATGGAGTTCGTGCGGGTCGGCGGCAAGGATGTCGAAGGCACGATTTTTCCGGCCGGCCCGGTGGTGATCGCCAACTTGCTGCCAGACAGCCATCCGTCGAAGGCTGCGGGGCTCGCCTACATCAAGCAGTATGAAGAGAACAACAAAACGCCGTTCGCGGGCTTCGGTGCGCATCTGGCCGATTGCGCAACGCTTATGCTCGCTGGCGTCAAGCCGGCACTCGCCAAAGCCAAGCCGGGCACGGACGAGTTCCGCGCGGCGCTGCGCGATGCCGTCGAGACCTCGAAAGATGTGGTTGCGGCGCACGGGGTTTATAGCTTCTCGCCCACCGACCATGCCGGCCTCGACAAGCGCGCGCGCGTGCTGATCAAGGTGGAAGGCGGCAAGTGGACGCTGGTGCCCGAACCGCAGTAGTCACTGCGCGCTCCCGGACCCACCCCCTGCTGTCATCCTAGGCCCTGTGCCTAGGACCCAGGGTCCAGCGTGCTCAACGCACGCAGCAATTGCGAAAGCAGCGCCGCAAAGGAAATCTTTCGCGGCGCACGGATGGCTGGGTCCCAGGCACAGGGCCTGGGATGATGATGGGCTGGCTGGACGCAAGAGCATCCGCGTCGCCAACGCTTTGGGGACCGCATGAATTCCACGATCGCACTATTTCTGGCGCAGGACGGCATCATCAACGGCGCGATCTATGCGCTGGTCGGCGTGACGCTGGTGCTGGTGTTTGCTGTGACGCGCGTCATCTTCGTGCCGCAAGGAGAATTCATCGCCTGGGCGGCGCTGACGGTGGCGGCGCTGGAAGCCGGCACTGTGCCGGGGACGGCCTGGCTGCTGATGGTGCTGGGCGTAAGCGCGGCGGTGCTGGACTGCTTGCGCGCTGGTCGCGATTTGACGCTGCGTGAGGTGGGCACGATGGCGATCCGCGACATCGCCATGCCCGCTCTGCTGCTCGGCGCGGTGATCTGGCTGGCACCGCTGAAACCCGGGCTGGCGTTCAACATGGTGTTGACGCTGGGGCTGCTGGTGCCGATGGGGCCGCTGATCTATCGCATGGCGTTCCAGCCGCTGGCGGATGCGTCGGTGCTGACGCTGCTGATCGCCTCGATCGGCGTGCATTTCGCGCTGGTCGGGCTGGGGTTGGTGTTTTTCGGCGCGGAAGGCGTGCGTACCGAACCCCTGCTCGGCGGATCGTTCGCGGCGGGACCGCTGATGGTGAAGTGGCAGAGTATCGCTGTTCTGGTTGCGACCCTGCTGGTTATGCTTGGTCTTTACGGTTTGTTCGATCGTACGATGCTGGGCAAGGCGTTGCGGGCGACGGCGATCAACCGGCTGGGCGCGCGGCTGGTGGGCATCCCGGTGGCGTCGACCGGGCGCATCGCGTTTGCCCTCGCCGCGATTATCGGCGCGGTGTCGGGCATCCTGATCGGACCGGTGACGACGATCTACTACGATTCAGGATTTCTGATCGGCCTGAAGGGGTTCGTCGCGGCCATCATCGCCGGCCTGACCAGCTATCCGCTGACGGCGCTGGCGGCGCTGTTCGTGGGGTTGCTCGAATCCTACTCCGCGTTCTTCGCCAGCGCCTTCAAGGAAGTGATCGTATTCTCGATCATCATCCCCGTGCTGTTGTGGCGATCGCTGGCGAGCGGGCCGCACCACGACGACGACGAGGAGGTGTGAGATGGCTGCCGGCATCAAAGCTTATCTGCCGCGCCTTGCGGTCATTTTGGCGATCGCGGCTTTTCCGCTGATCCCCGGCGTGCCGGAATTCTGGGTGACGCTGGGCGGTTACATCGGACTGTCGAGTCTGGTGGCAGTTGGCCTCGTGCTGCTGACCGGCGTCGGCGGCATGACCTCGTTCGGGCAGGCGGCGTTCGTCGGCTTCGGGGCCTACACGACAGCCGTGCTGACCACCAAGTTCGGATTTTCGCCGTGGGCGACGCTACCGTTCGCGCTGCTGTCGACGGGGCTGATGGCGCTGCTGATAGGCGTGGTTACAGCGAAGCTGTCGGGGCACTATCTACCGCTCGGCACCATCGCGTGGGGCATTTCGTTCTTCTACCTGTTCGGCAACATCGAGGCTCTCGGCCGCTACGACGGCATCAGTGGGCTGCCGCCGTTCTCGATCGCTGGACATGCGTTGATCGACGCGCGGGTGATTTTCTATCCGATCTGGATCGCGGTGCTTATCGCGGTGGTGCTCAGCGAAAATCTGCTCGACAGCCGCATGGGGCGCGCGCTCAGGGCATTGCGCGGTGGCAGTATCGCTGCTGAAAGTTTCGGCGTCGATACGGCGCGGGCGAAACTGGCGGTGTTCGTTTACGCGGCGCTGTTGGCGGGCGTGTCGGGATGGCTTTACGCGCACGTGCAGCGCTCGGTCAGTCCGTCGCCGTTCGGCATCGGGCCGGGCATCGAATACCTGTTGATGGCGGTCCTAGGCGGGTCTGGCTATGTGGTCGGCGGCGTGCTCGGCGCGGGTATCGTCACCGTGCTCAAGGACCAGTTGCAGAATATTCTGCCGAAGTTGATCGGCACCGGCGGTAATTTTGAATCCATCGTGTTCGGCATCCTGATGGTGGCGACGTTGCAGCTGGCACGCGAGGGGTTGTGGCCGTTCATTTTGCGGCTGTTGCCGAAGACCGCCGATAAGATTATCGACGCAGCGGCTGTGCCGCTCGAACATCGCACGCCCCCCGAACGTGGCCAGCCGCTGCTGGTGGTCGACCGCGCGCGCAAGACATTCGGCGGCCTCGTCGCCGTCAACGACGTGAGCTTCACGATCAACGGCGGCGAAATCGTCGGCGTCATCGGGCCCAACGGCGCGGGCAAGAGCACGCTGTTCAACCTGTTGACGGGTGTGTTGGAGGCGAGCGCCGGCGAGATCCGCTATCGCGGTGAACGGCTGGACGGGTTGCCGGCGCGCGGCATCGCCCAACGCGGCATCGCGCGCACGTTCCAGCATGTGAAGCTGGTAGCGTCGATGACGGTCTTGGAAAATGTCGCCATCGGCGCGCATCTGCGCACGCGGCCGGGCGTCATCGCATCGATGCTGCGGCTCGACCGGCGCGAGGAGGCGCGCATGATCGCCGAAGCGGCCCGGCAACTGCAACGCGTCGGCCTCGGCGAACACATGCACAAGCCGGCGGGTTCGCTGGCGTTAGGCCAGCAACGCATCGCCGAAATCGCCCGCGCGCTGTGCCTCGATCCGGCGTTGCTGCTGCTGGATGAACCGGCGGCGGGATTACGGTTCGCCGAAAAACAGCAACTGGCAGACTTGCTGTCGCGGCTGCGCGCCGAGGGCATGACGATCTTGCTCGTCGAGCACGACATGGATTTCGTCATGCGCCTGACCGATCACATTGTCGTGCTGGTGTTCGGCACCAAGATCGCCGAGGGCACCCCGGACGCTATCGCTACCAACCCGCAGGTGCTCGAAGCCTACCTCGGAGGCGTCGAATGAGCAGCCCCATCCTGGAAGTCTCCGATCTGTCGGTCTCCTACGGCCGCGTCGAAGCGGTGCGCGGCGTCTCGCTCGCCATCCCCGAAGGCAGCATCGTGACGGTGATCGGCGCGAACGGGGCCGGCAAGACGACGCTGATGGGCGCGATCATGGGCGTGCTGCCGTCGACCGGCCGCTGCGCGCTCGACGGCAATCCGCTCGGCCGCAGTCTCGTGGAGGCACGCGTCAACGCCGGGCTGTGCCTGGTGCCGGAAAAGCGCGAGCTGTTTTCAAGCATGAGCGTCGAGGACAATCTGCGGCTCGGGGCCTACCGGTTCGGCTCGGGCGCGGTGGCCGACGGCTTCAAGCAGGTCTTCGCGCGCTTTCCGCGTTTGGAGGAACGGCGGCGGCAGGAGGCGGGCACGCTGTCGGGCGGCGAGCGGCAGATGCTGGCGATGGGGCGCGCGCTGATGGGTCAGCCGAAACTGCTAATGCTCGACGAGCCGAGTCTCGGCCTCGCA
>JANXYD010000245.1 GCA_025350265.1 Hyphomicrobiaceae bacterium
CATAGTGGCGTGCTCTCCCTGGGCCACCTTGTCGGACAGAGATTGCTGTTCACGTCGGTCGCCATGATGATCTTATCGGCGCCGCTGGCGGCGGACAGCGTCAACAACTTCTGCATCAACGGGGCTGCGGCGGCCTACGACTATTCCGAGTTCGCAGAAGACTTCGCGACCGGCGAATGGAAAAGTTATTCAGGTGTTCAGATCATCTCTGAGAGCAATGCTGTCGTGCTGACCGTGACCGATCAGTACGGCAGCTCGATCTGCACCAATACCGCTAACCTCACGACGCAGTGCAAGTTCCAGGCGGATTTCCAGTCGACCTTCACCATCAACGTCGACAACACCCCGTTCTCAACGGCTGGCAATTTCAAGATCTGCACGTTCTGAGCAAACACCTCGGCTAAGCAAGCGAGATAACTCGCACCGGGGCTGAATAGGCTTCAAAAACGAACGCTCAAGGGCAAGTGCAAATGCAAGCAAAAAAACATACGATCGATTGCCTGCGCGACGAGCGCGGCAACGTGCTGCCGATCTTCGCCCTCATGTCGGTCATTGCCGTCACGGCAGTTGGCGGCGCGATCGATTTCGGCAAGGCCTACCAGGCACGCGCGAGACTGCAGTCGGCGGCCGACGCCGGAGCGACGGCAGGTGCCAGCATGGCGAGTACGTCGACATCGAGCCAACGCAGCGCGATGGCGCTTTCCTTCTTCAATGGCAATTTGGTAAATACCGACCAGAGCGGTGTCGTTCCGACGGCCACCGTAAACTCGACGGCGATGACCGCGACGATCAACGTGGCGGTGGCATCCAGCACGACGCCGGCATTTCTTAAACTGATTGGAATCAACTCCCTGCCGATCAGCGCCACATCAACGGCGGTGTCCACCTTCACGAGCACGGACTCGAGTGGAGCGAAGATCTGCCTCCTGGCGCTGGATCCCAACAATGAGAACGGCATCCATCTACAGGGCAACCAGACCGTCAACTACCCGAACTGCTGGGCACAGACCAATTCGACGCAGAGCACAGCCATCAATTCGACTGACGCGAGCGCGACCGAGACCGGCGCTGGTCATTGCGCGGTCGGAAACTATTCCGATGCGCACAATGACTTCTCGCCGACGCCGACGGCTCGCTGCTCTACTGTCGCCGATCCGTTCGCGACGGTCAGCGCCTACGCGAGCTCGGGCACCTACACGCCGACGTTCACGCCCCCGCAGATCCCAACGACCTGCACGGCGACCAACCTCAACCTCAAGAAGGGCACTTTTGCGCTCACTACAGGAAACTATTGTGGTGGAATCAGCATCAGTGCGGGAGCCAAGGTAACGCTCGCTGCCGGCGTCTACATCATGAACAATGGCACGTTCAACGTGCAGTCGGGTGCCTCGGTTTCGGGCAGCGACGTGCTGATCTACTTTACCAGCGACGCCGCATCGACAATGACCATCATCGGCGGCGGAACGATCAACCTGAAGGGACGCCTGTCGACCTCGACCTACGCCGGCTACCTGTTCATCGCCGCACCCGGGACATCGACCACGCAAGTCACCAACATCCAGGGTGGCGGCACGATGAACATGGAAGGCATACTATACATGCCGTTCCAGACCGTCTACGTGACCGGCAACGGGACGGTCAACGCCAGCACCAAAATCTTTGGAATGGTGGCGCGGAACTTCCTGTTCCAGGGCACCGGCACATTCAATCTCGCGACGTTGCAGAGCGGAGCAACGGTGCCAGACATCCTCCCGACCATGCAGACGGTACCGAACACCACAAACGTGTCCCTGCAATAATGACGTGGCCTCTGGCCGTCCGCTGCCAAGAGGTGGTCGTTGTTTTCGAACAGTCATCCGTTTCGTGCAGTATCGAGGTGGTGGCGGGCTAAGTGGCTTGTCGGGCTGATGTTCACTAGCTTGGCAACTCGCGTGCGTGGTTGCGGTAGCGCGACAGGCGGCACGTGCTGGTGCCTGCGGATGATGGGTGCGATCAGAACCTGACCGAGAATGAGCGCGTCACCGGAGATCACGACTGCGGGAAGAGTGAGGGCCTTGCTCGCACGATAAGCTATGCCGACCACTGTCCCATCAATGTCTCTTGATGGGACAGTCAACGAAAGCCACTCTATGCAAAACCTCAGCAAAAAAGCCACGCGCCGGACCCGGCCAACTTCCGTAAATGGGACAGTACGGCCGAAACGGGTCCGCAACGCGCAAGCACGGCCGCGCGAGTACCTCACGCCTAAGGAGGTCGAGCGGCTGATGCGGGCTGCGAAAAGGGATGGCCGGCGCTACGGCGTGCGAGACGCAACGATGATCCTCGTGGCGTTCCGGCATGGGCTGCGCGTGTCGGAGCTGTGCTCGCTGACGTGGGACCAGTTTGATTTCTCGACCGGCATGATGCATGTGCGGCGGATCAAGAACGGCATCCCGTCGGTGCATCAGATCGGCGGGGAGGAGATGCGGGCGCTTCGCGCACTGAAACGCGACGACGGTGGCAGTCGCTTTGTGTTCATGACCGAGCGCGGTGCACCGATGACGGCGGCGGGGTTCCGGAAGCTGCTGTCGCGGCTCGGCGTGGCGGCGAAGTTTGCCTTTTCCATTCACCCGCACATGCTGCGGCACGCAACCGGCTTCAAGCTGGCCAACGATGGCCACGACACACGCTCCCTGCAACATTACCTCGGACACAAGAACATCAATCACACGGTGCGCTACACCGAGCTGTCACCGGAGCGGTTCAAGGGATTTTGGAAGGATTGAACATGAGCATTCGCCAGGTACCGGCGAGTAGCAGCGGAGCAGAATTACTAGGTAACGACGCTACGCCGCCTCATCGATGAGCTGGCTGGGGTCACGGAGCGGATGCAACTCAGATGGCCCCTGGTGACATGACTGTTGGGTCTAGGCCGTTTACGCGGGACCCCGCCACCTCGAACCGTCATCGGCGCCTGCCCCCTCCCTATGGAGTGGATCGTGCCGAAACTGTCAGATGATCAGCGAACTGG
>JANXYD010000295.1 GCA_025350265.1 Hyphomicrobiaceae bacterium
TCAGGCGGGCAATGCGTTGGCGGCTGCGGCGTTCGCCATCGCGCTGGGGGAAGATCCGGCTGATGCCATTGCGGTGCTGGAAAGCCTGCAAGGTGTGTCGGGCCGGTTGGAAGTGGTCGACCACCACCAGCCCGCCATCGCGCTCGCCGACCACTTCCAACCGGCCCGACACACCTTGCAGGCTTTCCAGCGCCGCAATGGCATCAGCCGGATCTTCCCCCAGCGCGATGGCGAACGCCGCAGCCGCCAACGCATTGCCCGCCTGATAATCCCCGATCAGATTGAGCCGCACCTTATGCTGTTTGCCGCCATGCGCGATCGTCAAGCGCTGGCCGAAGCCCTCCGGCTCAGCGACCATCAATCGCAGCATCTCGCCATGCCTGCCGACCGTCAACACTTCGAGTTTGCGCGCCTTCGCAGCCCCGATCGCGTCTTGCGAATAATCCGCGTCGGCATTGACGATCGCCGGCTGGCCCGGCTGCAGCAGCCGCGTGAACAGGCTCAGCTTCGCCGACAGGTAATGCGGAATGTCCGGATGATAGTCGAGATGATCGCGCCCCAGGTTGAGAAACGCACCCGCAGCCAACCGCACCCCATCGAGCCGGAACTGATCCAGCCCGTGCGACGAGGCTTCCATCGCCAGATGTGTCACGCCTTCGGCGGCCAACCCAGCCAGCATCTGATGCAGCGTCACCGGATCCGGCGTGGTCAGCGAGCCGTACACGGCCCCACCCGGCTTGACGATGCCGATCGTCCCAAGCGACGCCGCTGCACGCCCGAGCGCCGAAAACACCTGTCGCGTAAACTCCGCTACCGACGTCTTGCCGTTGGTGCCGGTGACAGCAACCACATACCGGGGCTGGGCTGGATAAAACCGCGTCGCGATCTGCGCCAGCGCCAGCCGTGGCTCGGTGGCCGTCAGGACAGCCACCATGTCCGGCAATGCAGGCAATGGCCCTTGGCGCAGCAGCACCGCCTTCGCCCCGCGTGCCACCGCGTCGGCAATGAAACGGCTGCCGTCGGTGGTGGTGCCGGCCAGCGCGGCGAAGATCATGCCCGGCTGCACGTGACGACTGTCAGCGGTCACGCCGGTGACCGGCATATCCGGGTCGCCCGCCGCGAGGGTCATGCCAGCGCTGATCACGTCCCTGATCCGCATCTGTTCCCGATTAAAGCTGCGGACGGCCACCAGCGCGGTCGTCCTCGTTCCACTCGCACCCGGTATTTGCCACGGCGGCGGACCCGCCACCGAACCACCGTTAACGTTTATTGCAACCGCTTGTATTGCGCGTCGCGCTAGAGGTCAAACAACCACCCGCAGCCCGCCCGCCAGCCACGCAGAATTAGGCTCGCAATCCCCGGCTTCAGTCATCGACGATTATTGATTGCACATCAATTTTTCGCAACCTGAAGTTAATCTCTTACGGACATAGTCACCGCAGTTCGGTTCGCTTTGGGCGAGCGTGGCTGAAGCCCGGCCATCGGCCGTCGCGAGGATCTCTGCGCTATGGCAAAAAAACACGTTTTGATCGTCGATGACAGCGACGTTATTCGCCGCGTCACCAGATCCATGTTGTGGGCTTTGGAGTTCGATGCGTCGGAGGCCGAAAGCGGCCATGCCGCCATCGCGCGCTGTGGAGCAAACATGCCCGATGTCATTCTGCTGGACTGGTGCATGCCGGCGCTGAGCGGCCTTGAGAGCTTGCGCTCGCTGCGGCGTCTGCCCGGCGGCGCGGCTCCCGTCGTCATCTACTGCACCACGGAAAACGATTCAGACGACATCGAGCGCGCGCGCCAGGCCGGAGCCAATGGGGTGATCGTCAAGCCATTCGACCGCGAAGCATTGCGGTGCAAGCTGGTCGAGGTGGGCCTGATCTGACCCTATGCACGCGGCTTGGGCGGCGGCCCCCGGACGGCGAGGGTAACGCCGGCCAGGATCAGCCCGAATCCGACCAGATGGTGCAAGCCCAGTTGCTCGCCCAGCAGCGTCGTGGCCAACAGCGCGCCGAACAGCGGCACCAGATGCAGAAACGATCCGGCGCGCGCGACGCCCAGCGTATCGATGCCGCGCCCCCAGCAAATGTAGGCGAGAATGCTCGAAATCACCGCCGCGTAGATTGCCGCACCGACCGTCATCACATCGAAGGCGAGTAACTCACCCTGCTCAAATTCGAGCGCTGCGAATGGCAGCGTCACCACCACCGACGATACGGCGACGGCAAATAGGAAGCTCGACATGGCCATCGCCGGCTTCAACCGCAGGCACGCCGAATAAACCGCCCACAGCGCCATGTTCAAGACGATGATCAAATCGCCGCCGTTGAAGGCAAAATTCCGCAGGATATCAACATCGAGCTTGCTGACGATAGCGACGACGCCCGACAGCGAGATGCAAATCCCGACGATCTGCACCCAACGTACCGCATCGCGGAAAATGACGAAACTGGCGAGCGCGATCAGTGCCGGGGCGACGGAATTCATGACGCCCATGTTGAGTGCGCCAGTGTACCTGAGGCCGACATACTGGAGCGCGCCGAAAAAGCCGCCGCCGACCGCGCCAAGAAACAGCAGTACCCGCCAATGGCGCGCGATGACCGGCCAATCCCGGCGCAAGGCCGGCCAGCCGAACAGCGCCGTGAGTGCCGCAACGATCACCCAGCGCGCCACGTTCAAGCTCCACGACGGGACGGCATGGCCGCCGATATAGCGGGCGATGATGTGATTGCCGGACCAACTCAACGCGGCAAGCGCAAGCAGCAGCGAGGCGACCAGCGTCGACGTTTTCGGGGTGGTCGCGGACGCGCCACGGACGCTGCTTTCGACAAGGGTCATCGGAATTCCAGGCCGGCAAAAGGGCGCAGTCAGCGCGTCGGATAAACGTTCGGCGAGGTCATCGCGGTGGTGCCTGCGTCGACCGGCAAGATGACGCCCGTGATCCAGCGCGCCGATCCCGACGCGAGAAAAACAACCGCCGCGCCGGTGTCCCAGCCGGTGCCTTCGGTCCGCAAGAGTGACCGCATCTTGCGCGCCTCGCGGACCTCGTCGCTCATGCCGTCGGCATACATCATCGGTGTGTAGAGCATTCCCGGACAAACGCAATTGACACGGATGCCGTCGGCGGCGTGATGGGCCGCCATGGCACGCGTCATGTTGACGACGGCACCCTTGGAGACCGGATAGAGCAAATTCGGCGTGCCGCCACGCAGTCCGGCGACCGATGCGACATTGACAATGGCGCCGGCTTTGCGTCTGGCCATTTCGGGGACGGCGAAACGCGCCATCAACATCATGCTGGTGACGTTGATGCGCAGGCCAAGATCCCATGCCGCGAGGTCCACCTGCGTAGCATCGCCGACGGGTCCACCGATGCCGACATTGTTGACGAGGATATCGAGGCGGCCGAAGCGCGCGACCGCGGCCTTGACGGCGCGCTCGCAGGCAGCGGCGTCGGTTACGTCGGCCTTCACGGTGATCGCTTCGCCGCCTTCCGCCTCGATCATGACACGCGTGCGTGCGGCCCAGTCCTCGTTCTCGTCGATGAGCACGAGCTTCGCGCCGGCCTCGGCCAAGAGAATTGCGGACGCGCGACCATTGCCGATGCCTTCGGCGCGCGAACCGGCACCGGTGACGATGGCCACTTTGTCGCGCAATTCGGGCGCGATGCGGTCAGGATGGTTTTCGCTCATCGAACAATTTTCCTTGTTGATCGGTAAAATGCCCGTCGGCGGCTAAAGTAGTAAACGGCCGACGTCGGCGAGGTTCTGAAGGTGGGGTGAGTTGAAAAGTGCCGCGGCGATGCTCGTCGCGTGACGGCGGTCATTCAACGCGTCCATGGTGCAGCAACCTCTGTCGCGATGCCGTAACGTTTGATGGCCTCGGCCAAAACCGATCGTTCGATGCGCCCCGCCCGCGCCAACGCATCAAGGGTCGCTAGCACGATATAATGGCGGTCGACCTCGAAGAAACCGCGCAGCGCCGCGCGCGTGTCGCTGCGGCCAAAACCATCCGTTCCGAGAACGGTGTAGGGCGCTGAGAAGCACCCTGACACGAGTTGTGGCCAGGACCGCACGTAATCGCTGGCTGATATCACCGGCGCATCGCCCGGCAGGCAGCAGCCGATGTGGCTCTGGCGCGGCGGTTGGTCGGGATGCAGGCGGTTGTAACGCTCGACTTCGCGAGCGTCCCGGGCCAGTTCACTGAAACTGGTTGCGCTCCAGACCTCGCTGGCGATGAGCCAATCGTCACGCAACAATTCGGCCGCCGCCATCACCTCGCGGAGAATGGTGCCCGATCCCATCAAGCGCACGGGCGCACCGGTTTTGCAGCCGTCGACCACGTGGCTGGCAATGCGATAGAGGCCGCGGATCACATCGGCTTCGATGCCTGCGGGCAGCGACGGCTGGGCATAATTCTCGTTCATCAGCGTGACGTAATAAAACACGTCGCGCTGCTGTTCGAGCATCTCGCGCATGCCGTGATCCAGGATCACGGCGAATTCACCAGCGAAACACGGATCGTAGGCGCGGCAGTTGGGGATCTGCGCCGCCTGCACGAGGCTCGAGCCGTCCTGATGCTGCAGCCCTTCGCCGCCCAGTGTCGTTCGCCCGGCCGTCGCGCCGAGCAGGAACCCGCGTGCGCGCTGGTCGGCCGCGGCCCAAATCAGGTCGCCGACGCGCTGGAAGCCGAACATCGAATAATAGATGTAGAACGGCAGCATGGCGTGCGCGTGCACGGAATAACTCGTCGCCGCCGCGGTCCAACTGCTGACGGCACCAGCCTCGCTGATCCCTTCCTCCAGGATCTGCCCGTCGGTGGCTTCGCGATAGCTCATCAGCGAGCCGATGTCTTCGGGCTCGTAGGTCTGCCCGGCGCACGAATAAATCCCCACCTGCCGGAACAGATTGGCCATGCCGAACGTCCGCGCTTCGTCGGCGACGATCGGCACTACACGCGCACCGAGTTGTTTGTCCTTGAGCAGGCTCGTGAGCATCCGCACGAAGGCCATGGTGGTGCTCATCTGCTTACCGTCAGCCCTCAGCGCAAACCCGGCATAATCAGTCATCGCAGGCACCGCCACGCTTGCGGCTTTGCGGCGACGGCTCGGCATCGTGCCGCCGAGCGCTGCGCGCCGGGCGTGCAGATAACGCATTTCCGGACTATCATCGGCCGGTTTGAAAAACTCCAGTTCGGTTGCCTGGGCGTCCGTGAGCGGCAGGTTGAAACGGTTGCGAAACGCCAGCAGATCCTCGCGCTCCAATTTTTTCTGCTGATGCGTGGTCATGCGGCCCTGTCCCGCGCCGCCCATGCCGTAGCCTTTCTTGGTTTGGGCAAGGATCACTGTCGGCCGCCCGATCGTGTTGGCGGCAGCGTGGTAAGCTGCATGAATTTTTACCAGATCGTGCCCGCCGCGCTTCAGCCGGTCGATCTGCTCGTCGGTGAGGCCCTGCGCCAAGGCGGCGAGTTCGGGCGACTGGCCGAAAAAGTGGTCGCGATTATAGCGGCCGTCCTTGGCGGCGAAGGTCTGGAATTGCCCGTCCACTGTTGTCGAGAACGTGCGGGCGATCGCGCCTGTGGTGTCACGCGCGAAGAGGCCGTCCCAGTCCGATCCCCACACCAGTTTTATCACCCGCCAGCCCGCACCAGCAAACAGCGCTTCGAGTTCATCGATGATGCGGCCGTTGCCGCGCACGGGTCCGTCGAGGCGTTGCAGGTTGCAATTGACGACCCAAATCAGATTGTCGAGTTTCTCACGCGCCGCCAGCGTCAGCGCGCTCATGCTCTCGGGTTCGTCCATCTCGCCGTCGCCGAAAACGCCCCACACCTTGCGTCCGTCGGTATCGAGTTGGCGGCGGTCGCGCAGGTAACGCATGAAGCGGGCGTGATAGATGGAGCTGATCGGCCCGAGGCCCATGGACCCCGTGGGGAACTGCCAGAAATCCGGCATCAGCCATGGATGCGGATAGCTCGACAAGCCCTGCGCACCGACCTTGATCGCACCCAGCTCCTGGCGATAGTGGGCCAAATCGTTGGCACTCAAGCGACCCTCCAGGAACGCGCGTGCGTAAACGCCGGGTGCCGAATGGGGTTGATAGAAAACCAGATCGCCATTGCCGGACGGTCCACCGGCGCGGAAGAAATGATTGAACCCCACCTCGAACAGGTCGGCGGCACTGGCATAGCTGGCGATATGTCCGCCGAGCTCGCCATAGGCTTTGTTGGCGCGCATGACCATGGCCAGGGCATTCCAGCGCATCAACGACGCGAGGCGCTCCTCCACCGCCAGATCGCCGGGGAAGGGCGGCTGTTGCGCCGGCGGAATTGTATTGACGTAGGGCGTGCCGTGCGCCGGTTCCCAGCCGATGGATGGATCACGCGCTGTGGCAGCCAGTGTATCCATGATGGCCCGCACCCGCTCCGGACCGGCCGCCTGCAGCAGCGATTGCAGCGCCTCCAGCCACTCGGCGGTTTCCAGGGGGTCGGCGTCGTCGGCGGCCAATCCGCGCGCGACATGGTTGGGGTACGGTTGCATCGCCATGACTTTCATGCGTCGGCCAGGATAAGAAATTAAAGTTGCCCTGCGGAGTAGCTCGCATGACGCCGCCGACTGGCAGCGCCACACCGCGACCAATGATGTCCGCGAGTGGAGGCGCAAGTGTCTCAGTTTGCAAACTGTTTGTCACCCCAAGCGGTGGCCCTGGTTCGAGCGCCGACGCCAATTTGGATACGAGCAGAGAATTATACAGCCGTGCCGAAGGCTCAAAAGCTGCCGGACAATTGTTGTGCAACCGTATTTTTTTGCATTCAAAGAGTGAACTATTTAGTTCATTTGCTTTCGACGAACGTAATCGCATAGGCTAAGGAGGCGCAGCCCAAAGAAAACAAAGTAATGGGGCACAGGGGAAACTCAGGGAGTAGACAATGTTACGTTCATTTACGCTGGCGGCGCTTGCCGTTACCGCGGGTGCTTGGGCCTGTGCGGCCAACGCTCAGGATATCGTCAAGATTCCAGGGGTGCTCGAATTATCCGGTGCCGGTGCAATTTCCGGCACCAACTACCGCGACGGTTTTCTGCTGGCGCTCGATGACATCAACGCGGCCGGCGGGGTACTCGGCAAGAAGCTGGCCCTGGAGACCGCCGACACCGCTTCCGATCCCGGCAAGGCCCGCGCCGCCGTGCAACGCGCTCTCGACGACAAGCCGGTGATGATCCTCGGGCCGGTTTTTTCTGGCTCGGTGAATGCTACTTTGCCGATGACCAATGAAGCCCAGGTCCCGCAGATCATCGGCGGCGAAGCGGCCAACATCACCTCGCAGGGCTCCAAGTACATCTTCCGCACGTCGTTCGGCCAGAACGTGTCGATGCCGAAAATCGCCAACTACCTCCGCGACGGTGCCAAGGCGAAAAACGTGGCGATCATTTACGTCAACAACGACTTCGGCAAGGGTGGCCGCAACGCCATCATCAAGGAGTTGGAAACGCGCGGCATAAAGGTCGCAGCCGACATATCGATCGAGGCGGGCCAGGCAGACTTTGCCGCCGACGTCGTCAAGGTCAAGGGCTCCGGTGCCGACGCCATATTCGTTTACGTCAACGAAGAGGAAAGCGCACGCTTCCTGATCGAAGCACGCAAGCAGGGCGTCGACAAACCGCTGATTGGCGAAACGACGTTGCTCGGCCAGAAGGTCATTGATTTGGCCAAGGAAGCGGCCAACGGCGTCAAGGGCCATGTCGGCCTCACCATCGATGCGCCGGTGCCCGCCGTCGCTGACTATGCCAAGCGCTTCGAAGCCAAATACAAATACAAGTCCGACCATAACGGCATGAAGGGCTATATCGCCGCGTATTTCTTCAAGACCGCCGCCGAAAAAGTCGGCAAGTTCGATCCGGTCGCCATTGCCGCAGCGATGCATGGTTTGACGATCACGCCGGACAAGGTGCCCGGCATTCTGATCGAAGCTTCGTGGGACGAAACCGGCGAGATCGATCGCGTGTCGTATCTGGCCGAAATCAAGGACGGCAAGCAGGTCATCACCGAAACGCTGCCTAAATTGAAGCCGTGATTCAGGCGCGCGCCGGCGGATGACGCACCAGTCAAACGTCGGCGCGGATCCTTCAGCACAGCAGATTTGGCGAAGCTAGTGTTCCGGAACATTCAAACGGTAACGACTTTCGTCATGGCCGCCGTCGGTGCGGAGCACCGCGCTGCAGTGACGCTGCCATGACGACCTTTGAGTGTGATGTCCGGGACTAGCCACGGGCGGCGCGGCATCGCCGTTTATACTGGCTGAATTGGCCGGACCAATCGTGACACGTGCGGCAACGCAGGGATGGTCATATGAACGATTTTATTCAGCTTATCATCGCAGGACTCGCCACGGGTTCGATCTACGCGTTGGCGGCGGTCGGCTTCACGCTGTTGTGGCAGACGTCGCAGACGATCAATTTCGCGCAGGGCGAGTTCGTCATGCTGCCGGCATTCTTTGCGCTGGCTGGGATGAAGTTTTTCGGGTTGCCGTTTCCGATCGCCGCGATCGCTGCAATCTTGCTGTCGATGCTGACGCTGGGCGTCCTGTTCAAAACCGTCGTCGTCGACCCGCTGCACAAGCAGGGCACGCTGCCGCTGGTAATCTCGACCATCGGCTTGGCGATCCTGCTGCGCGAAGGCGTGAAGGAGTTCTATTCGGCGGAGGCGCAGCGCTTTCCGTCGTTCTTTCCCAATATCAATATCGGCACCTCCGCCGCCAATGGCGGCAGTGGCTTTAACGTCTCGGCCGATCAGATCGGCGTGCTGATTGTCGCCACCGCCACAATCCTGCTGCTGTCGTGGTTTTTGGCGTCAACCAAGACCGGCCGCCAGATGCAGGCGACAGCGCAGAACCCGACGGTCGCCCGCATCCTCGGCGTCAACGTCGAGCGCATGGTGATGTACACCTTCCTCATCAATGGCGCGCTGGCGGCGATCGCGTCGCTATTGATCTCGCCGATCTATCTGGCGAAATTTTCAAGCGGCGAAACGCTGGGGCTGGTGGCGTTCGTGGCCGCCATCGTCGGCGGCTTCAACCAAGTGCGCGGTGCCATCGTCGGTGGCTTTCTGGTTGGCATCATCGACAATCTCGTGGCTGCCTATATTTCCACGTCGTATCGGCAGGCGGTGCCGCTGGCGCTGTTGGTGATGATCATCCTGCTCAGGCCGCAGGGGTTGTTGGGTCGTGCCGAGGAGCGCGCGGTATGAACCGGAACCTCAAAATCATTTTCGGCCTCGTGCTGGTACTGGTGTTCATTGCCGGCCCGGCGGACCTGACGGGCTTGGGAATTCCCTGGCCAGGTCTCAAACGCTACGGCACTTATATTCTGACGCTGTGGCTGGTCACTGCGGTGGCGGCGATGGGCGTCAATCTCATCGTCGGCTATGCGGGCCAGGAGACGCTGGCGCAAGCAGCGTTTCTGGGCATTGGAGCGTTCACGACGGCATTGCTGCAAAAAGCCGGGGTGCCGTTCGGGCTCAACTTCTTAGCCTCCGGCGTGATCTGTTTCATTGTAGGCATCGCGCTCGGTTTTCCGGCGCTGCGCGTGCAGAAGCATTATCTGGCGTTCGTCACGCTGGCGTTCTCGGTGTTCGTCTGGCTGCTCATCCGCAACGAGGAATGGCTGACCGGCGGTGTCAACGGCATCAAGGATATCCGGCGTCCGATATTGCTCGGCATCAGCCTCCGGCCGGCGCTGTATTATTACTGGCTGGTGCTGGCGCTGACGGCGGTGCTGACGGCGGCGATGTGGTGGCTGCTGCGCAGTCCCTGGGGCCGCGCGTTCACCGCGCTGCGCGAAAATGCGATCCGCGCAGAAAGCCTCGGCATCGACGTGCGCGGCTACACGTTAATGGCCTTTGCGATCGGCTCGGCGTACGCGGGGTTCGCAGGCGCGATGTATGCGCCGCTGGTCGAGTTCATCGATCCCTCGCCCTTTGCGCTCGGTGCATCGCTGCAATTCCTGCTGATGGTTGTCGCCGGTGGCGCCGGCTCGTTCGTCGGGCCGTTCGTCGGCGCGGTGGTGGCCGTGCTGTTGCCTGAGTGGCTGCGCTTCGCCGAAGGCTACTATCTGATCATTTTTGCGATCATCGTCATGCTGCTGATGGCGTTCTGCCCGACCGGCATCGTCGGCCTCTTCGCGCGCTTGACGACCAAGGCGCGCCGCCCGCACGCCGACGACAAGGGGCCAAGTCTAGGTGGCCCGAACCTAGGCGGCGACCCGACGGCAGCAGCGACGACGGTGGCGGGAGCGAACTCATGAACACCGCATCGGCCGCACTGGAAGCCACGCCCGCGTCAACCGCTGCCAGCAAAGTGCTGGAGGTGCGTGACATCTCAAAATCGTTTGGCGGCGTGCACGCCGTGCGCGGCGTCACGTTCGACGTGCGCGAGGGCGAGATCCTCGGCCTGATCGGCCCGAACGGATCGGGCAAGTCGACATTGTTCAACTGCATCCTCGGGCAACTCACACCGACGAGCGGCGACGTGCTGGTGGCAGGCCGCAGCGTCACGGGCCTCAGGCCATCCGAACTCAATCGCCTCGGCATCGGACGTACCTTCCAGTTGCTGCAGGTGTTCCCGCAATTGACGGTGCGCGAGAACTTGATCCTGGCCGGCCAGGAACACGAGGGCTCACGCTTCAAGCGTCTGTTCGGTCCGAGCGACTCGGGGCTGACAGCCAACGCCAACCGCATGATCGACTTCTTCCGCCTCGGTCATCTCGCCGAAGAAAAAGCTGGTGGGCTCTCCTACGGCCAGCAGAAGCTGCTCGATTGCGCGATGGCCTTCATGGCCGGGCCGCGTCTGGTACTGCTCGATGAACCGGCCGGCGGCGTCAACTTGACGATGCTCGGCAATCTCAAGGATCGGCTGCAGGCGATCAACAAGGAAACCGGCGCGACGTTCATCGTCATCGAGCACAACATGGAATTCGTGATGTCGCTGTGCACGCGCATCATCGTGCTTGCCGAGGGCAAAATCATCGCCGAAGGCCCGCCCGATACGATCCGCAAAAATCCGCAAGTTATCGAAGCCTATCTCGGGCACTGACAATGGCTGTTTCGGCAATGACCACTCCCGATGCAATTTTGAGCTTGACCGAAGTCGTCTCCGGCTACGGCAAGATGACCATTCTCAACGGCTCGACGGCACATATCCGGCGCGGCAAGATCACCACCGTCATCGGCCCAAACGGCGCGGGCAAGTCGACGCTGTTCAAGACGGTGTTCGGACTGCTCCCGGTGCGCACCGGCAAGATCAGTTTCGACGGCCGCGACACCACCAACTGGTCGCCGCGCCAGATGCTGGACGCGGGCATGTGCTACGTGCCGCAGGGGCGCAATATTTTTTCAGAACTCAGCGTCAGGCACAATCTCGAACTCGGCGGCGTGGCGTTGGCGGATCAATCGGGCTTGCCGGCGCGCATCGAAACCATGATGCAACGCTTCCCCATCCTCCGGGAAAAAGCCACTGCGCAGGCCAGCACGTTGTCGGGCGGACAGCAAAAGCTGCTCGAAGTGGCGCGCGGTCTGCTGCTCGAACCCCGGCTGATGCTGATCGACGAACCGTCGATCGGGCTGTCGCCGCTGATGGTGCAGGACGTGTTCGCCATCCTGAAAGGTTTACGCGACAATGGCGTTACGATTTTGCTGATCGAACAGAACGCCAAGATGGCTTTGCAGATGTCGGACTACGGACTGGTGCTCGAACAAGGCCAGACCCGCATCGAAGACACCGCGAGCAACATTTTAGCCGATCCGCGCATTGCCGAACTGTTCCTCGGCGGCGGCCTCAAGCCGCTGGCATCAGCCGCGCAATGATGCGGGCTGATGTCCTTCGGATATAAGTCCGCAAGGCGCGAGGAGCGACCTGTGGGCCACGGGCGGACGTGTCGGAACAGTAGGGCGCAATAGCCCCGTCTTGGAGGCGTATTGCGCCGGGCCACGAGCAAGAGGCCTTGATTTGAGAGACTACTCCCAGCCTCCGGTGCAATACGCGAAGCCGCTATTGCGCCCTACAGGCTCGCGCGTCAGAAGTGGTAGTTCAAGCCGACACGGGCGATGTTCTGCGCGATTTCGGCTCTGCCGAACATTTGAACCTGGACAACACCGCCAGCCGAGAGCGGGCCGCCGTTTTTGATGCTGCCGAGATCGATGTGCATCAACTCACCCTTCAGCGACAGATTGCGGGTTATGGCATATTCTGCGCCGCCGCCGATGGCGTAGCCCACCAGGACACTCGAAGTCGCGGTGCCGGCGGTCTGGATGACGGTGTCGCCAAACACGCGCCCGAAGTTTACGTTTCCGTAAGCCAAGCCACCCGTGGCGTAGAGCAGGAGGTCGCTGAAATTCACGCCGATACGGCCGCGCAAAGTACCGAGGTAGTTCTGGCTCACCGATTGGGTGAGCGTGAGGCTCGGCGCGGAGGACGGATATTGGACCGTGCTGGTGGCGGACTTATTGAAGTGCGAACTGGTCAAATCGGCCTCGATGCCAGCGACGAAGCTGCCGAACTGCCTGTTGTAACCGACCTGGCCGCCAATGCCCCAGGCATTGCCATTCAAATTTTGACCCACGCTCGTCGCCTTGATGGCAGCGAGGTCGCCGGGTGCGAACTATCTGTTGTCCGTGCTCAGGCTCGGCGAAACATCGAGCTGGCTGTTGCCGACGATGATGCCTGCGTAAAAGCCCGACCAACGGCTACCCGAACCCGTGGCCTGTGCCTGAGCCGACGGTGCCGTCGTCGCCGCAACCGCCCCCACAACAGCTACGTAACCAACCAATGTACGGAAAATACTTCCGGTCACTCGCATGCATTGCCCCCTGAGACACACTTCATACTCTTTGCGCGCCACGCGCGAACGGACATAGGTGTTTCGGCACCCTGGAAACAGCGCCAGATGGTGCGTAAGCTGTGGATAACTTGCGCACGGCGGATGAAACGCTCCGTACTGTCACCGCCGCGACACGCCGAATGACGCCGGACGGCACGTCGTGAAACGCTGCAGTACGCTAAGGCTGGTGTTGGGTTACGCGCGCATCCTGTGCGGAAGTTTACCACCTGTGGCCGCGCAAACCCAACGGACGTCACTGGTCGCGACTTTCCGGGATGCGCATGTGCGCAAACTTCGTAGGTTGCAGAATTTACCCAAATTGCAAGCTGTGATTGCGTTTTAGGGCGCGCTCCCGCACTCTGGAACTACCTCATCGGCGGGGCGGGTCTAGAACCGTCGTGATCTGCGGTGAGGGGATTGTGAAATGCTCGTACGAGCTACGCGGCCACGGGGCCGTAAGTGGCGCAGGGCCTCGACGCTACAACGCAGCTGAAACAGCACGCGCTGTTGCAAACCAGGTAATAGGGTGGCGTCGAGAAATAAACGCAATCAACAGCAGAGCGCGGCGGAAGCCGCACACACTACCGGCCCGTCGGCGAGACGGGTCTCGCAGAAATTCGGCCATGCCGCGCTCTGCTCCCCGCAAATCATCAACGGCACGATCAGTGAGATCGGGGCCGATAGAAGTGTTTGTGGAGGGAGCAGTAGGCAGTAGGCAGTCACCAGCCTCTCGTCGTCTTTTCGCCGTGGCCAACGCAAGGTCATGGGCGCGGTGGAGGCATGCCGGACGGCGGCGCTCGGCGGCCACGTCGAGCGTTGCAGCGACTGCTGGCATACGGTCATCGCGTTCAATAGTTGCCGTAACCGGCACTGCCCCAAGTGTCAGGCAGGTGCCGCCCGTGATTGGCTGGCGGCGCGGCAAGCCGATCTGTTGGAGGTGGCGTATTTCCTCCATGACGTGCCTGAGACCCAGAGCACCACAAATTCAAGCCTGATTTGGTGGTTGCCCTGGGTCCTACCCACAAGGGGTAGGATGACAACGGAGGGTGTGGCGGCCGCTGTTCGGTGAATTGAATCGCCCTGCCTATGCCCTGGTTCCGCACCGGCTGGTATTGGCACCAGTTACGCTGTCTGCTTTGATGCGCGCTTGCGTCCGAAACGCTGCAGCGAGAGCCAACGATGTCCGACACCGAAATCGCATTCATGGCGGCGTCCGAGTTGGCACCGAGAATAGCGCGGCGCGAACTGTCGGCGGTCGAGGTTATCAGGGCGACGCTGGGCCGCATCGATAAACTGCAACCCGAATTGAATTGCTTCATCACGATTTGCGCCGATGCGGCGCTGCGCGATGCGGCTGTCATCGACGCCAGGATCAAGCGCGGCGAAGATGTAGGCCCGCTTGGCGGCGTGCCGTTGCACGTCAAGGATCTGGTCAATACCCAAGGCGTGCGCACCACGTTCGGGTCGTTCATGCACGAGCACAACGTGCCGAAGTCGGATGCGGTGTCGGTGGCGCGGCTGAAAAAAGCCGGCGCGGTGCTGATCGGCAAAACCACCACGCCGGAGTTCGGCCATATGGTGTGGACGGACGCGCCGTTGTTTGGCCGCACGCGCAATGCGTGGGACGCCTCGCGGACCGCAGGCGGCTCGTCGGGCGGGGCGGCGGTGGCGTGTGCGGCGGGCTTGGGCCCACTCGGCGTCGGCACCTGCGCGGGTGGCTCGACGCGCATCCCGGCTGCCTGTAACGGCGTGGTCGGCTTCAAGCAATCGCTGGGGCTGATCCCACATGACATGGCGCCGGAAAGCTTCGGCAACATGAGCTACATCACGCCGATGACGCGCACGGTGATGGATACCGCACTGATGCTGGAAGCGATGGCGGGCCCCGATCCAGCCGACGTGCATAGCTTCGGCATGAGCGCTGCGGGATGCGTTGATGCAGCACGCGGCCAGGGCGATCTCAAGGGCCTGCGGGTGGCGTGGCGGCCCTATCTGGGCAATACCATCATCGACGGCGAAGTGTTGCGCATGACGCGCTACGCCGCGAGCGCGTTCGGCGACCTGGGTGCCGACATGCACGAAATGGCCGACGACATGGAGCCGACCGAACCAATGTGGCTGGTGCTGTCGACGGCGCTGTGGAATGCGCGCTTCTCGCACCTGCTGCCGGAATGGCGCGATCGCATGTCACCGACGCTCGTGCGCCAGATGGCTGGTGGGGCCAACCACAGCGCCGAAATGCTGGCGCGCGCCTATGTCAAACGCACCGAACTTTATCGCAAGATTCAGGGTTGGTTCGAACACGCCGACATCATCGTCATGCCGACGCTGACGCGCACGGCGGTGCCGCTGCAGGAGGCGCTGTTCGAGCCGATCGAGATCGAGGGCCGCAAGGTCGATACCGTGCGCAAGGCGTGGTTCCCCTACACGCACCCGTTCAACCTGTCGGGAAATCCGGCGGTGACGCTGCCAGCGGGCTTTCATTCGGACGGCCTGCCGGTGGCGATCCAACTTGTCGGCAGGCGGGGCGCGGATGCGCTGTTGTGCAAAGCCGCCGCCCTGTTTGAACAGACGCGGCCCTGGGCCGGCCGGCGGCCGAAGCTGCAGACGGCCTAAGGGGGCAATTGCGCGGCTGCGACCGCCCGCCGCACCTTTAGGCGGATCGACAGCGTGGGGCTTGTCATTTCATCGCGGCTGTGACATGCCGCATCAGCGCAGGGGCTCGACATCTTTGATTTCAGCCATTTTCTCGAGCCCTCTTGGTTAGCCCCTTTCGGCACTCCCCTGCGCTACGATGACCAGATCCGGCCACGATCGTGCGGCTGGCCCGGGCGTAGCGTCTGAACTTCTCGGAATGCGAAAGCTCTCCACGCTGTGTGAGCTGTGATTTCTGAGCCCTCCGACGCCAGCGCGCCCCTACAACGCGGAGAGTTATTTTTTGGAAACGACGACGTTCGCTGAGCTTGGTCTCAGCGCCAAGGTTTTGGCCGCAGTAACCGCGGCCGGCTATACCACGCCTACGCCCATCCAAGCCCAAGCCATCCCGGTTGCCGTGACCGGCCGCGACGTGCTCGGCATCGCCCAGACCGGCACCGGCAAGACGGCCGCCTTCGTGATCCCGATGATAACGCGGCTCGAAACCGGCCGTGCTCGCGCCCGCATGCCGCGCTCGCTGATCCTGGCACCAACGCGCGAACTTGCAGCCCAGGTCGAGCAGAGTTTCATCAAGTACGGCGTCAATCACAAACTCGACGTGGCGCTGCTGATCGGCGGCGTGTCGATGGACGAGCAGGTGCGCAAGCTTGATCGCGGCGTCGACGTGCTGATCGCGACGCCCGGGCGCATGCTGGATCATTTTCAACGTGGCCGCTTGATGCTGATGGGCGTCGAGATACTCGTTATCGACGAGGCCGATCGCATGCTCGACATGGGCTTCATCCCGGATATCGAGAAGATCTGCAAACTGCTGCCGCCGCGCCGCCAGACGTTGTTTTTCTCAGCCACCATGCCGCCCGAGATCACGCGCTTGGTCAGCCAGTTCCTGAAAGACCCGCTGCGGATCGAAGTGGCTCGGCCGGCGACGACAGCCGCGACCATCACGCAGCGCTTCGTCTATTGCCCGGACGGCGAGGATTGGGCCAAGCGCGAAGCCTTGCGCGAATTGATCCGTGGCGAGACGGTGCGCAACGCGATCATCTTCTGCAACCGCAAACGCGATGTGGCCATCGTACACAAATCGCTGATCAAGCACGGCTTCAACGCCGGCGCTCTGCACGGCGACATGGACCAGTCCAGCCGCACCGCCACCTTGGATAAATTCCGCAACGGCGAGATCGCGTTTCTGGTGGCGAGCGACGTGGCGGCCCGTGGGCTCGATATTCCCGATGTGAGCCATGTGTTCAATTACGACGTGCCGTGGCAGGCCGACGACTATGTGCATCGCATCGGTCGCACAGGACGTGCGGGAAAATCGGGCTTCTCGGCGTCGCTGGTTGGTGCCGACGACTTCAAGGCGCTGGCCGAGATCGAGAAAGTCACGGGTGAAGCCGCCGTCTGGGTCGGCGACGCGCCGAGTGCAGAAGAGATGACGGAGGGTGCAAAGCGCAAGCGGGGTCGCGGTGTACGGGCGAAGCCGGGAAGTTCGGCGCGAGCGGGCAGTGATCGCGGCGGCGAGCGCGCGAGCAGCGCAACACGCGAGACGCGTGCCGAAGGCGGCAGTCGCGGAGGACGTGGCCGTGATCGTGGGCGGCCGGCCGCCGGTGGACGCGCGCCGAGCGCCGAGCCGGTTATTGTGGCCGGTGATGAGACGCCCTCCGCAGCAGCGGGGGATCGGCCACGGCTCGGTCGCCGCCCGCGTGCCGAGCGGCGCGGACCGGTAGCGGGAGCGGTGGAAGCGGCGGGGACCGGATCACAACCCGCAGCGCCTGTTGTATCCGGGGAAGCGCCGCAGGGTGCAAATCCCAACGATCGTCCGGCGCGGCGTGAAAACCGGCAGCGTCGCGGCGGCGGCGATCGTTCGCAGGGCGAGCAGCGTCCGGCAGTCGAGGCGCGCGCCGAAGGCGGTCAACGACCGCCGCGCCAGGAGCAGCCACGCCAGGCTCAGGCACCTCGACAAGACCAGGCACCGCGTCGAGAACAACCGCCGCGCCAGGAGCAGCCGCGCGCCGAGGCGACGGGGCAGCATCCGAGCGCCCGCCCGCCGCGCAATCGAGAAAACCGGCAGCGTCAGCAGCCGGAACGGGGGGGCGCGCAGGGCGGCAACGAGCAGGGCGTCGGTTTTGCCGACAACGTGCCGGCATTCCTGCGACGACCGGTTCGCACTTCCTGATACGGGTAATTTCGGGCACACTTTCCGACCAGTGAACCGGCGCGCATTCGGCGGGCCGGCAATTGCCGGAAGCGAGGTCCGATGTCGCACGCAGGCACAGTCCTTTCGGCCTTATGGTCTGACGTCGCTGGGGACCCGAGTGCGCTTGAACGCGTCCGACTGACGGGAGACGGCGTCGTCCTGCCGTCGTCTTTCGCGGTCGACGATCTGGCGCAGGCGTCGATCGCCGCGACCGGGCTTGCCGCAGCGGAGGTGTTTCGCGCACGCGGCGGTGCGGCGCAGACGGTGACCGTCGACCGGCGTCATGCCAGCGCCGAGTTCCGAAGCGAGCGGCTCATCCGTATCCAAACAGCCGACGCCGCGCCCAAGGCGGCACCGCGCATGTGGGATAAGATCGCCGGCCTCTATCGCACCCGTGATGCGCGCTGGGTGCGCATCCATACCAATTTTGCGCATCATCGAGATGGCAGTCTCGCCCTGCTCGACTGCGCCGACGATCGCGATGCGGTGCAAGCTGCATTGCTCGGCTGGGATGCGGAGCGGTTTGAAACTGCGGCGGCCGAACGCGGGCTGGTCGCCACCATGACGCGCAGCCCGGACGAATGGGCGGCGCACGCGCAAGGCCGTGCGGTTGCCGCACTCCCGCTGCTCGAAATCGAGCGGATCGGTGACGCGCCAAAGCAACCCTTGCTGCCGGCCAGCCGACCGTTATCCGGCGTCCGCGTGCTCGATCTGACACGCGTGATCGCCGGTCCCGTTGCTGGGCGTACCTTGGCCGCCCACGGTGCCGACGTGCTTAATGTCAGCTGTAACCGGCTCCCGTCGATTCCGGTGCTGGTGGTGGATACCGGGCGCGGCAAGCGCACGGCCGCCGTCGACCTCAAGACGATCGCTGGTATCGATACGTTGCGCGAGTTGGTTTTTGGTGCCGACATTTTCCTGCAAGGCTATCGTCCCGGCGGGATTGCCGCTCGCGGATTTTCGGATGCGGAGTTGCACGCGCTGCGGCCCGGCATCATCTCGATTGCGTTGTCGGCCTATGGCCACGCCGGGCCATGGTCGAACCGGCGCGGCTTCGACAGCCTGACGCAAAACGCCGACGGCATCGATTGGGAAGAGGCTGTCGCGGCCAGCGCTACGGGGCGCATGGAGAAGCCAAAGGAATTGCCGGCGCAGGCACTCGATCATGGGGCCGGCTACCTGCTGGCACTTGGGGCCATGGTGGCGCTGCAACGGCGCGCGGTCGAGGGCGGGTCGTGGCGCGTGCGCACATCGCTGGCGCAAGTGGGACATTGGCTGCAGTCGCTGCCGCGCGTCGCGGACGGGCTCGCGGCACCCGAACCGAGCGCCGAGACGTTCGCTGCATTGCACGAGACGATGCCGTCCGGTTTCGGACCCCTGGTGGCGTTGCGTCATGCGGCTGAGATGTCGATCACACCCGCGCGCTGGGAGTTGCCGGCGATGCCGCTCGGCTCGCACGCGCCGGAATGGCTGCCGTGAAAATCGGTCCGGGCGATTGATTAAAAAACGCCATTGGATGCAATTGGGACAATCGGAACAGCACAATTGCGGAGACAGTCATGACGGACACGGTCGCCATTCTGCTCGGTACCAAAAAGGGCGCGTTCATCCTCGACGGCGATGGGCGGCGCAACGAATGGAGCGTGCGCGGCCCGTTCTGCGAAACATGGCCGATCAATCATGTCATCGGGGACGCGGCGACCGGCACGATCTATGCGGGCGGCGGCAACGAATGGTTCGGCCCGGCGGTTTGGAAATCCACCGATCTCGGCGCGACGTGGACACACTCGAGCGCTGGGTTGGCCTACGCGGCTGGCGAGACGCCGATCAAGGCGGTGTGGTCGCTCGCGGTGGGCACGGATTGCCTTTACGCAGGCGTCGAACCTGCCGGGTTGTTTCGCAGCGTGGACGACGGCGTGACGTGGACGCACGTATCCGGCTTGCGCGAACATCCGTCGCGTGCGGGCTGGGTGCCGGGCGGGGGCGGACTGATCCTGCATTCGATCGTGCCGCATCCGTCGGATCCTGCCAAGCTTTGGATCGCGATTTCGACGGCGGGCGCTTATTTCACGGCTGACGGCGGCACGACGTGGGTGCCGCGCAATCGCGGCACGCGCGCTGATTATTTGCCCGAGGGGCAGCGCTATCCCGAGTTCGGCCAGTGCGTCCATTCGCTGGTCATGGCACCGTCCGGTGGCAAGTCAGTGCCGGACGGTGGCGAGACGCTGTATCAGCAGAACCATTGCGGCATGTATCGCAGCCGCGACGGCGGTGTGCAGTGGGAGAGCATCGAGGCGGGGTTGCCGTCATCGTTCGGCTTCCCGGTGGCGGTGCATCCGCGCGATCCGGCGACGGTGTTCCTGGTGCCGCTCAACGGCGACATCAAGGGCCGCTACATGCCCGACGCCAAGACCGCCGTTTATCGCACGCGCGACGGCGGCGACACCTGGACAGCGCAGCGTGAGGGCTTGCCGCAGCAGAACGCGTTCTTCGGGGTGCTGCGGCAGGCGCTGGCAACCGACACCCAGAGCCCCGCCGGCGTTTATTTCGGCACCAGCACCGGCCAGCTTTACGCAAGCACCGACGAAGGCGACCGCTGGTCGTGCATCACCGACACGTTGCCGCCGATCTATTCGGTGGAGACGCTGGCGATTTCCGTTTGAGGGCGCGCCATGGCCGGTCCCTCTGCCGCAGCACGCCCCATTGCCGTGGTACTGGCACCCGCACTGGTGAGTTTGTTTCCGGGTTCAACCATGCGCATCAACGTCCATGCAGCGACGGTCGATCAACTCATCGACGCGCTTGACGCCCGCTGGCCGGGCATGGGCGACCGCCTGCGCGATAGCTCGCCGAGCGTGCGGCGGCACATCAACATCTTCTGCAACGGTGAGCGCCTGGGTCTCGGCGCGCCACTGCCTGACGGTGCCGAAGTTTTCGTGCTGACCGCCGTTTCCGGCGGCTGAAACGGGCGTGCGGCGCCGCCGGATGTGCGCGTCGGATTGCTCCGCACATGACGGCATGCACAGAGCAATAGCGGTACGCGCAAGTGTTACAGTTTGAACGGCACCACTTCCTGCTGCTGCTCGCCCAGCCCCTCGATGCCCAGGCGCATGACGTCGCCGGCCTTGAGGAACACTTGCGGTTTCATGCCGAGGCCGACGCCTGGGGGCGTGCCGGTGGTGACGACGTCGCCGGCTTCCAGCACCATGAACTGCGAGATGTAGTGCACGAGATGGGCGATGGAGAAGATCATCGTCTTGGTGCTGCCTGTCTGCATCCGCTTGCCGTTGACGTCGAGGAACATCGGCAGGCTCTGCACATCCGGGATTTCGTCGGTGGTCACCAGCCAGGGTCCGAGCGGACCGGAGGTCTCGAAGCTTTTGCCTTTCATCCATTGGCCACTGCGCTCGGCTTGGAAATGTCGCTCCGAAACGTCGTTGCAGACCGCGTAACCGGCAATGTATTTCAGCGCGTCCTTTTCATCGACGTAGCGGGTGCGCTGGTTCATCACGAAGGCGATCTCGCACTCCCAATCGAGCTTCAACGACCCCTTGGGAATCATCACGTCGTCTTGCGGACCAACGAGGCAGTTGGCGAGCTTGTTGAACAGGATCGGCTCGGGCGGGATCGGCGCGCCGGTTTCCTTGGCGTGGTCGGCATAGTTGAGGCCGACGGCGATGAAATTGTGCACGCGGCCGACCGGCGCACCGAGGCGGACACCCTTGGGCGCTTCCGGCAGCGACTTCGGATCGAGCTTGCGCAGTTTGTCGAGGCTCGCCGGTGCCAGAGTCTCACCGGTGATATCGGCGATATGTGCGGACAGGTCGCGGATCGTGCCGGAGGCATCGACGAGGCCTGGTTTTTCTGATCCGGCGGCACCGAAGCGAACGAGTTTCATAAAGCGTCTCCCTGGACTTTTGCTGAACCATAGTTTTGATGGGCTGTAGTATTGAAGGACCATGCGTAAGGGCATCGACTGGCCTCTGTCCAGTGGCGAGATGCGGACGCTGCCATGCCCGACCTATCTGAGCGGGACGGTGCACGATGATGGATGGCGGGGTGCAATGACTTTAGCGTCGCACGGCAAGGCTGTTGTCATCGGCGGCTCGATGGCGGGGCTGTTTGCGGCCCACTTTCTCAGGCGCGCTGGCTGGCGGGTGGAGGTGTTCGAGCGAACCTCCGGGCCATTGAGCGGTCGTGGCGCGGGTATCATGACGCATCCACAACTGCGGGCCGCGCTGGAAACGTTGGGCCTTCCGACGGTCGAGAATTTCGGCGTGCCGATCACCACTCGTGTCGCGATCGATCGATCCGGCCACGTGCTTATGACGCGCCATTTTCCCCAGATCGCCACCGCCTGGACGCGCGTGCATTCGCTGCTGTCCGATGCCTTTCCGCGCGCGCATTACCATGCCGGCATGGAATTCGAGAGCTTTGCTGCGGACGCGCAAGATGTCCGCGTGCGCTTCGCCGACGGCCATGTCGAAACGGCCGATCTGCTGGTGGGAGCCGATGGGTTTCGATCGAGCGTGCGTCGGCAGTTGTTTCCGAGCCTTGCGCCCGAGTATGCTGGCTACGTGGGCTGGCGCGGCATGTTGCCGGAAGCCGAAATGGACAGCGCCCCGTTCGCGCTGACGTCGCAGTTCACGTTCGATCTGCCGGACGGCGAGCACATGATCGGCTATCCGGTGGCGGGCCCTGGCAACCAGCTGACGCCGGGCCAGCGGAATTATAATTTTGTCTGGTACCGGCCGGCCGACGCAAGCTCGGAACTGCCTGCCCTGCTGACCGACGGCGACGGCCAACGGCACGAATTGTCGATTCCGCCAATTTTGGTTGCGCCTGCCGTCGTCGACGAAATGCGCTGCCACGCTAATCGGGTGCTGTCGCCGTGGTTTCGTGATGTGGTGGCCAGAACGTCCCAACCATTCTTCCAGCCGATCTACGATCTGGCCGTGCCGCGCATGGCGGAAGGCCGGGTTGTGCTGGTGGGCGACGCCGCCTTCGTTGTGCGCCCGCATGTGGGGGCGGGCGTGCTGAAGGCCGCCGACGACGCGCAAGCTCTGGTCGCGGCGCTGGGCGACCGCCACGGTAATTTAGTGCAGCAATTGCAGACGTTTTCGTATGCGCGGGTGCCGGTGGGTGTCAAAATGATCGCCCGCGCCCGCGATCTGGGCAGTTATATCAGTCGATCGTTTGCCAACGAGGCCGAGCGGCTGGCGGCAGCCGCGGCCGGTGCACCGGAGCGCGTGCTGGCTGAAACGGCAGCGTTGGAGTTTCTCGATACCTGAACTCAAAACACACCTGAAATCCGAGCTCTGGGGACAACCGATGAAGACGGAAATGACGCTCTGCGACGAAGATGCCAGCGCTGCCATCGCCGCGGTGCGTGCCGAATTGGTCAAGCGGGGAAAAACCGGCTCGGTCGCCGTCACTGATCCGCACGGCGAAGTCATTGCAGTGCTGCGCGTGTTCGGCGCGGCACTCAATTCCATGACGGTGGCGACCAACAAAGCCTTTACCGCAGCGCGTCTGCGTCGCGCCTCGGTCGAACTCGGCCGCGCGGTGCGGCACGCCGAGACCGGCTACGATGTCGCTTACTTCGGCGACCCCCGCTACGTCGGTTTTGCCGGCGGCCTGCCGGTGCTGAAGGATGGTGTCGTCGTCGGCGCGGTCGGCGTCAGCGGCCTGTCGCAGGCCGAAGACGACGAACTCGCGGCCATCGGCGTCGCAGCGATCCTGCAGCGATGATGGATTGGCGCCCGACGGCAGCATTGATCGCCAAGAGGTCAGGGAAACGCCCCGCGCCGGCCACCGGCGTCGTCGTCGCCAGCCGCTGCATCCGGCGGTGCGGTGGCGAACGGCACGTCAGTTTCGCGCGGCACAACCCCGCTGTCGAGATCGGCGTCGCGGCGGCGCAGCGTTGCGTCGGCCACCAGCGAGGCGCGCGTCCAGGGGCGCACTCCGCGGGCGTCTTCGACGGTGTGGACGTCGATACCGTCCGGCTTGAAATACAACACGTGGCCGTTGCCGTTGCGGCTGGCGAGCGGGTCGATGGCGATCAGGGGGCGGAGATTGCGGCGTTCAATGGTGCCGCCGCATCCGCCGGGTAGCAAAAATCGCACCACCATCACGGCGGCGCTGGCGCAATGATCGCGCAGTGCTGCAGCGCCCGCCAGGATGGCAATTTCGTGCCCGCCGGCGTGGGTGACGCAGCCGAGCGCGTCGCAGGTGAAGCCTTTGGCCGCTGCCACATCTTTCGCCGGCCGGCTGTCGCCGTCATACTCCAGCCAGCGTGCCAGCTCGAACATGCCGCCGCGTACGGCCACGGCTGACAAGCGACCGTCGGCACCGCGCACCGCCACCGTCGTGCCGTCGCGACTGATGATCATGTCGGGGTGGGCGCGGATCGGCGTCCACAGCAAACCGGCGGCGATCGGCAGAAAACCCAGCAACCGCCAGCGCCGGCTCCACAGCAGCACCCACAGCCCGCCGACGACCATCAGCAGGAATGACGCCGGCGGAATGGAGGGGATGCGCACCACCGATCCCGGCAACGCCGCCACCGCCTGCGCCACGTACGTCATGCCGTCGATGCCCCAGCCCATGGCGACCAGCGGCCAATGCTCGAGCCCCAGCGGCAGCGCGATCAGCACGGCCAGCGCCAGCGGCATCACGTAGATGTCGCACAGCGGCAGCGCCACTAGGTTGGCGATCATGGCGAGCAGTTGGGTGTTGTGGAAATGATAGATGCCGAACGGCGCGACGGCGGCGCTGGCGATCAACGTCGTGGTGAGGCTGCCGGACAGATGCGAGATGGCTGTCGCGATGATGCCGCGGTCCTCCGCGCCATGCGGCCTGCTCGCGGCGCGCCGTTTGATGCCCTCGTAAACCGAGATGAGCCCGGTCACGGCCGCGTACGACATCTGAAAGCCCGGGTCGAACACGCTTTCCGGAAACAGCACCAGGATCAGCAGCGCCGACAGCGCGACATTGCGCAACGCCACCGCGTTGCGGTCGAGCATGACCGCCAGGAACATGATCGAGATCATCAGGTACGAGCGCACCGTGGCGAACGATGAGCCCGACATCAAGAGATAGCCGAGCGCGCCCACGAGTGCGCCGCCCGCGGCCCATTTCTTGATGGCGAAGTTGAGCGCGATCGGCGCGATGGCAGCCAGCGTCACCCGGATCAGCGTGAAGATCGCGCCGGCCATGACGACCATGTGCAGTCCGGAAATCGACAGAATGTGAAACAGTCCACTGTCGCGATAAGCGTTGTTGGTGGCGTCCGTGATGCCGCCGCGCTCGCCCGTGATCAGGGCCGCCGCGATCGCCCCGGTCTCGCCGGGCAACCCGCCCATGATCTTGCGCGTGATCCAGTAGCGGATGCTCTCGTTCATGGCCTTCAGGCGGAGTGTGAACGGCGGCGTGGCGTCGGTTTCCTCGACCACCACCGGGCCACCAGCCAGCCCGATGCCGCCGAGTGCATTGAACCAAGAGTAGCGGCCGAAATCGAAATCGCCGGGTAGCGACGGTGGCTGTGGGCCGGCCAGTGTCGCGCGCACCCGCACCGCATGCCCGGCACCAGCTTTGCGTCAGCGTTTGTGGTGCGCACCCGCACCCGCCATGGCCATTCCTCGCGCGGCAGCCGGTCCATCGAGATGACCTGCAGCGTGACGCGCTGCCCGCGCGTGGGCCTGGGTTCGACCAGCTCCACCCAGCCGTGGATCATCGTCGACGACACCGGGCGCACGATGACGGGCGCGCGCATATATTCTGTCCGCAGCTTGCCCATCACCCCGCCGCACGCCATTGCCAGCACGAAACCCGAAGCAAGGCCCCACAATCCGATCCGCCTGGCGAAGCGATGAATCAACAGCGCAGCGCCAGCCGTCACCAGTAGCATCCACAACGGCGGCTCGACGTAGGCTGCGAAATACAACGCGATGCCGGTGCCGAACGCGACCGCGATCCACAGGAACCAGCGCTCCTGCTCCGCCTCGATCTCAAACAGAAAGGCGGCAGCGATGCGGCTGAGCAGCGACGGTGGGTACCGCCGCGTGTTCAGGGCGGCGGCGTCGTGTGGCGACACGCCGTCCATCGCGGCGCTTTGGCCAACGCCCCCCATGTGCTAAAGCCGCCCCAGAAAAATCCCCGCAACGATCAGAGCACAGCACGTCCAGCCAATGTCCGACAAGCCGAATTCCACCGCCACCCGCCCCATCGTCACGCGCTTCGCGCCCTCGCCCACCGGTGCCCTGCACATCGGCGGCGCGCGCACCGCGCTGTTCAATTGGCTCTATGCCCGCCACACCGGCGGCAAGTTCCTGCTCCGCATCGAGGATACCGATCGCGAGCGCTCCAAGCCCGAACACGTGGCAGCCATTCTCGACAGCCTGAAGTGGCTCGAACTCGATTGGGACGGCGAACCGCTGTTCCAGTTCGCGCGCGCCGACCGGCATCGGGCTGTGGCCGGCGAACTGCTCGCCAGGGGCCACGCCTACAAGTGTTATCTCACGCCCGACGATCTCGCAGCCATGCGCGCGCGCGCCGAAGCCGAAAAACGCCCCTACGTCGTCGAGAGCCCGTGGCGCGACGCCGATCCCGCAACCGCGCCCGCCGGCACCAAGCCGTCGTTGCGGCTCAAGACCCCCCGCAGCGGCGAGACGGTGGTGGCAGATCAGGTGCAGGGCCGCGTCGTGATCCCCAACAAGGATCTCGACGACATGATCATCCTGCGCTCCGACGGTGCGCCGACCTACAACTTCGCCGTCGTCGTCGATGATCATGACATGGCCGTCACCAACGTCATCCGCGGCGTCGATCATCTGACCAACACGGCGCGGCAGACGCAGGTCTATCACGCCATGGACTGGCCATTGCCGGCGTTCGCCCACATCCCGCTGGTCCATGGCGCCGATGGGGCGAAGTTGTCGAAGCGGCACGGCGCGCAGGGCACCGACGAGTATCGCGCCATGGGCTATCTGCCGGCGGCGTTGCGCAATTATCTGTCGCGGCTCGGCTGGAGCCACGGCGACGACGAGATCTTTTCCACCGCCCAGGCCGTTGCCTGGTTCGACGTGGCCGACGTCGGCAAATCGCCGGCGCGCTTCGATTTCGTCAAGCTCGGCGATCTCAACGGGCATTACATCCGCGCCTCGTCCGATGCCGAGTTGATGGCCCATATCAGGGCTTTCCTGCCGCACGCCGAGGGCGGCGCACTGCTCTCAGCCAGTTTCGCCGCCGCCGGCTGGGATAAATTGGCGGCAGCCCTGCCGGGGTTGAAGGAGCGCGCCAAGACCTTGCCCGAACTGGTCGACGGCGCGCGCTTCATCATCGCCCAGCGTCCCCTGGCGCTCGACGACAAGGCGCTCAAGCTGATCGACGCCGACGCCAAGCTGGCAATCCGCAATCTGTCGGCGCTGTTTGATGACAGCCCCGCATGGGATGCCCCGTCGCTGGAGGCGATCGTGCGCGGGTATGCCGAAGCGCATGGACAGAAGCTCGGCAAGGTCGCCCAGCCTCTGCGCGCCGCGCTGACGGGGCGGTCGGTATCACCACCGGTATTCGACGTGATGGTGGCGCTGGGCAAAACCGAAGCATTGGCCCGGCTTGGGGATCAGGCCTGAGGCAGTGCTGCCGTTCGCGACCCGGCCTTCGAGCGCAAACATGATTTCTGGTGGCGCGCGCCGACCGTTGTCGCCATGTTGCGGCCGGGGCGGGGTTTGAAGAGGGGCTGAGGCGTGCTGAAAACCGATAGTTTTGCGCCGCCCGTCGTTTCTGCGCGTTTCCTGATCCCGTTCGTTGGGCTGATGCTGGGGCTGAATGCCTTTGCCAACGACAGCCTGTTGCCGGCGTTCTTCGGCATCGCCGCCGACCTCGCCACATCCATCGACCGCGTGCAGACGCTGGTGCCGATCTTCCTGATCGCGGCCGGTTGCGGACAATTGGTGTGCGGCCCGCTGTCCGACCGCTTCGGCCGACGCCCGTTACTGGCTGTGGGCTTGGGGGTGTTCTTCTGCGGCACGCTGCTGTGCGCGGCTTCCGAAACCATCTTGGTGCTGCAGTCAGGCCGCATGGTGCAGGGCTTCGGCAGCGCCTGCCTCGTGGTCACCGGGCGGGCGGCGTTGCGCGATACACAATCGGGCGTCGACCTCGCCCGCGCGATGGCGTTGACGTCGGTTTTCTTCGCTATCGGCCCCATCCTGGCACCGATGACCGGGGTCATGCTGATGTCTGTCGGCGGCTGGCGCGCGGTGTTCGGCGGTATCGGAGCGGTCATTCTCGGGTTGGCCTTAGCCGCCCTCATCGGCTTTCACGAAACACATTTGCAACGCGATCGCAACGGACTGGCCGTGTCACGGCTGGTGTCGTCGGCAACGCGCATCTTCTCCAACCAGCAATCGCGCAGCTTTCTCGCCATCGCCGCCGTGATGCAGTTCGGCATTATATCCATCGTCTCCAACAGCCCACGGCTGTTCAAATCCCAGTTCGACATCGAGGGGGCGACGTATGCGCTGATGTTTGCCTGTTCGGCGTCGGGCATCGTCGTCGGGCAGGTCGTCAACCATCGGCTGATCGACAAGTTCGGCGTGCTGACCGCGACCCGCATTGCGGCCGCCCTGCTGGCGGTTGTCGCGTCCACCATCGCCTACGCGACGGCGATGCGCTGGCAATCAGCGCCGTTGTTCCTTGCGCAGTTGACCCTGTTCAATATGGGTTTTCTGGTCGTCATGTCGAATTCGGCCAGCCTTGTGCTCGAACCTCATCGCGACATCGCGGGATTGACGGCGTCGGTGTTCGGCTTTGCGACGCAACTCACCGGCGGCCTGCTGGCGCTCGCCACGTATTGGCTGTTCGGCGGCTCGATGTTACTTTGGTCGATCGGCCTTCTGTGCACCACCGCCGTCGTCTACGCGTCGATCACGTCGTATCAGCAGAGTGACGCCTGAATATGCGTGCAATGCAAATCACCGTCTCATTATGGGACGGTGATTTAACAATAATCCATAAATACAATTGGCACGCGTTGGCTTTGTGTTAGATTTTTGTGACCGTGTCAGCGATGACGCGGATGAGTTTTGATCAGCCGCGTGTGCGTTTGTGTGTGTTTTGGTGTCCGCGTTGAAAATGTCCCGCTATCGCCAGGTTCTGCAGTTTTTTGTTGTCGCCTCGCTTGTGGCTGCGGCGGGAGCGTTGCCCGGGTTTGCGGCGCATGACGCAGCCTCGGTTCCGGCGCAGCAGGGCCCGCGCCTGGAATTACTGGTGTTTGAGACGGACGCCTGCACTTATTGCGAGATCTTCCGCCGCGACGTGGCACCCGGCTACCGTTTTGCGCCGCTCGCCGCCAGTGCGCCGCTGCGCTTCATCGACGTCGCCAAGGTCGATCTCGACCGCATCGGGCTCGCCGCCCGCGTCGATATCCTGCCGACGACAGTGCTCATGCGCGACGGTCACGAAGTCGAGCGCATCACCGGCCTGACCGCCGCCGAGACCTACTACATCCTGCTCAAGCACATGATCGCCAAGAACGAGTGATCACCAAGGTCGCGTCCGACCATCGCGGCGCAGCGAGCGTCGCTACCCTATCCCACCCGCCCCGTCATGACGGCCAGGGCCCACTCCGGTCGACCATTGGCGTGCGCACGCTCCGCCGCTCGCGCCCAGTCGTAGGCGACGGCGATCAGGTCCACCGTCCAAGTGCCGTTCGCATCGTCGAGTAGCGCATAACGCGCGTGCGGCGCGCCTGTCTCCGACACATGCGCCGGCGAGGTGGGATCCGAATAGGCGGGGCAGCCGACCGAGCCCGGATTGACGATCAGCGTCGCACCGAGCGTCACCACGCGCGGCTGGTGTGAATGCGCACAGAGCACCAGCGGCGGCATGCCCACGCCGAGGCGGCACGCAATCGTGGCCTCCTCAGCCAACCTGAGCGTGCCGTCGACCACGTCCTCAAGCAGATACGCTTGATCATCGCTGGGCGTGCCATGAAACGCAAGCACGCCCGGCAACGGCCGCAACACCGCTGGCAGTGCGGCCAGAGCGCGGCAGGCGCTCGCAGCCATTTCAACGCGCGCCAGTTTCTCCCACCAGCTTCCGCTGGCTTGCTCCGCCGCGCTCAAAGCCGTCGACGCGTTGGCCTCGGACGCGCCCATGGTGCGCGCAAGCTTGACGAGGAGGCGGTCGTGGTTGCCGCGCACGGTTGGCAACTGCAACGCGTGTAGTCGCGCGTAGGTCTCGGCCGGCCACAGCGGACCTGAAACGCAATCGCCGAGATCGATCGTCAGATCGGCTCCGCGCCGCGCGATATCGACCAGCACGGCGTTGAGCGCCAGCACGTTGCCATGGATATCGGCGATTGCGGCGAGCCGCATCTGTCACCCCTTGTGCACTTTGAGATGATTGACCGCGATCAGCCGGATTTCGCGCAAATCCTTGAGTGCGCGCTCGATATCGGTTCGCTTCTGGGCGAGTTCGTCGATGGCCAGATCGACTTTCTCGATCAACACCTTGGCTTGTGTCACATGATTGGGATCGGCGTCGTAAAGTTCGAGCCAGTCGCGGATTTCCTCAAGGCTGAAGCCGAGGTTCTTGCCTTGCTGGATCAACTTCAGCCGCGCCCTGTCGCGCCGCGAGTAACTGCGTGCCGTGCCTTTGCGCGGCGGCGATATCAGGCCCTTCGCCTCATAGAACCGGATAGCGCGCGTCGTGACGCCGAATGCAACCGCCAACTCGCCGATCGTGAATTGCCGGTCGGGTGCATCGGGATCGAGCATCGCCGCATCGATAACGGCTCGCTTGATCGGACGGGGCAGGTCTCTGAGGGTCATTGTAACTGCTGTGTTAGGCGATGCTGCCGCCACGCATTATCGGAAATCGACAGTCGTTTCAACGCTATGGCACCAGCAGCCGGCATGGTCAACTCGCGCGGCGCTACCCGCGTGACGCCATCAAAGGGTTCACGACGCGGGCAACTTGGCCTTTTCTTCAGCCTGCAGCTCTTTTTTCGACAGCTTGCCGATCATCGTTTTCGGCAGTTCATTGCGGAATTCGATCTCCGACGGCATCTCGATCTTTGAAAGTCGGCTTTCCAGGTGCTTGCGGATGTCGTCCACGGTGGCGGTCTGGCCGGCCTTCAGTTTGATGAACGCTTTGGGTGCTTCGCCACGATACTTGTCCTTGATGCCGATCACCGTCACCTCTTCGACGGCCGGATGCTCGTAGATCTTTTCCTCGAGATGGCGCGGATACACCTTGAAACCGGAACAGATGATCATGTCCTTGATCCGGTCGACGATGAAGATGAAACCCTCCGCGTCCATGTAGCCGACATCGCCGGTGCGAAAGAAGTCGCCGACGAAGCTTGCTGCGGTTTCAACGGGCTGCTTGTAATACCCTTTCATCACCTGCGGGCCCTTGATGCAGATTTCGCCGGGCTGGCCCAGCGGCACCTCTTGCTCGGACTTGCCGACTTCGCGAATGGAGATGATCGTGCCCGGCAACGGCTGGCCGATCGATCCTGCCTTGGCCGTGCCATCGAGTGGATTGACCGTCGCCCCTGGTGACGTTTCGGAAAGTCCGTAGGCTTCGACGACCCGCGCGCCAGTCAACGCCTCGAATCCTTTCTTCACCTCCGCCGGCAAAGGTGCCCCGCCCGACAGGCAGATCTTGAGCGACCTCAGATCCAGCTTATGGGCGTCCTTGTGGTTCATGATGGCGCTGAAAATGGTCGGCACGCCCGGCATGATGGTGGGCTTGGATTTGTCGATCAGCTTCATCGTGTCGTCGAGCACGAAGCGCGGCATGATGATGATTTCGTAGGCTTCCGCGACGCCGAAATTCATGATGCCGCTCATCGCAAAAACATGAAAAAACGGCAGGATTCCGAGGATTTTTTCAGCTCCCGTGCGCGTGAAATTGCGCGTCCACGCGATCGATTGATGCACGTTGATGGTCAGGTTGGCATGCGTCAGCATGGCGCCCTTCGGCGTGCCCGTGGTGCCACCCGTATATTGCAGGACTGCGACATCGTTGAGCGGGTCGATGACCACAGGCGTGTACTTGCCGTCATTGTCCATGATATCGGCTTCGCGCACGATCTTGGTGGCGTTCGGCGAGGCATCGAGGCGCGTCAATTCGCGGCCCTTGAACAGTTTGAACAACACCGACTTGGCGGCCGGCAGCAGCGCCGCAAACGACGCGACCACGCAGCGCTTCAAGGTTCCGCTGTCGAGGAGTGCCTCGACCTTGTCGAACAATACTTTCAGGTCCAGCGTCACCATCAGGTCGGTGTCGCTGTCACGCATTTGATGGCGGAGTTCCTCGACTGTATATAAAGGGTTGTAATTAACGACCGTGCCCCCGGTTTTAAGGATGGCATAGTAGAAGATGATGAACGTCGGGCAGTTCGGTAAAAACAGGCCGACTTTGCTGCCCTTGCCGACACCGAGCGACTGCAAGCCCTTGGCAGCACGATCCACCGCGCGACCGATGTCGCCATACGTCAAGCTCCGGCCGAGAAAGCTGGTGGCGGTTTTCGTGGGGTATTTGGAGACTGTCGCGTCGAGCAGGTCAGGCACCGCCGATGGTTCGAATACCTCATTCCAATCAACGTGTTGAGGGTAGTGTGTCAGCCACGGTGAAAGTCCCGGCGTGATGGCGGTGGTGGCTATAGTCATAGGGCTCTCCCGGGTGGCCGCATGTTTGGTTCGGCGGCCTTCCACGCAATAAAACACGCTTTGGCGGTCTGACGCCAGTCGGCACGACCAGCCTCGGCGATCTCAGTATCGAGGCAGCCTGGTCCCAGTTGGCTTTTGATGTGCCGTCGATGCGTCCCCGTTGGCTGGACTTGGCTGCCGTTTACGTATATGGCACGCCGAAGCTTGCGGCGGGAGACTGTCTGCAGTAGCACATTCGTGATCATGTAGCCGCTGCGCACCATCGAGCGCTCGGCGCTTTCATGCGGCATATCATGGAGATATGTTGCCGGGGGCGACTGGTTGATGTCACGTGTACGCCGTTTGGAGAGAGCAATGGACGAAGTCGCAACCAAGATCGTCGACATCCTCAAGAAACACATGAAGGAGCCGCGCGACGATATCGGTTCCGATACGGCATTGACCGACCTCAAAATCGAATCACTCGATCTCGCGATGATCGTGTTCGACATCGAAGACAGCTTCGGCATCGAGATCCCCTATAACGCCAACGAAGGCGAAGCCGGGGATTTCAAGACCGTCGGCTCGGTGGTCGAAAAGGTCCGCAGTCTGGTCGCCGAAAAGGCCAAAGCCTGAGAGCTTCGGCACAGCACGGTCTGTTCGCGACGTTAATATCGCGACGTTAATGACGTCTGAAGTCATTCACGGCTGAAAAGTTGCATCTTGGCAAGCCGCTTGCAGGTCGTAAGTCTGCATGTCTGAAATGGTTCATCGCGCGCTCGCCTGGGCGCTCGATGCTTTTGGGGACAGTCACCGGTCCGTGGGGCGGGCTGGGAACGTAATCGTTTTTGTGGTGGATCTGATCGATGTCGAAGAGCAATGAAAAACGCCGTGTCGTCGTCACCGGCATGGGCGTTGTGACCCCGATCGGCCTCACCGTCCCGGATTTCTGGACCAGCATCAAATCGGGCACCTGCGGTGTCACGGAACTGGACGGCATTCCCGAACAAGATCTTAAAATCAAGATCGCGGCACAGATCAAATCTGTCGATCACAAGGCGCGCCTTAGGCACTGGAAGCGCGACAAGCTCGTGACCATGGGCGATCGGTATTCGTGGTTCGCCGCCATGGCCGCCGACGAAGCCGTCAAAATGAGCGGCCTCGAGGTTCCTTTTGTCGATCCCTATCGCACCGCATGCATTATCGGTTCCGGTGCCGGTGGCCTGACAACCCTCGAAACGGCTTATCGCGACCTCTTCATTCAAAACAAGAAGGCGACGCACCCACTTACCCTGCTGCGCATCATCGGCTCGTCCGGAGCCTCGCACGTGGGCATCGAATTTGGCGTCAAGGGACCGACGTTCGCAACCTGCAGTGCGTGCTCAACGGCCACCCATGCCATCGGCCTCGCCAAGGACTACATCCAGAACGGCGTGGTCGACGTCGCTATCGCCGGTGCGTCGGAAAGCGTGATCAGCTATGGCACCATGAAGGCATGGCAAGCCCTCCATGTGCTCTCGCCGGAAGGCTGCTTCCCGTTCTCCAAGAAGCGGAACGGCACGGTGCTTGGTGAAGGTGCTGGCATTCTGGTGCTGGAAAGCTACGAGCACGCCAAGGCGCGCGGTGCCACGATCTACGCCGAGTTGAGCGGCTACGGCATGAGTTCCGACAGCAGCGATATGGTCAAGCCATCGGTCGAAGGCCCGCGCGAGGCCATGCGGATGGCACTTGCCAATGCCGGGCTTAAGACGACTGATATCGATTATCTCAATGCGCACGGCACCGCCACCGCCGACAACGACCGCAACGAGACCAAGGCGATCAAGGAGCTGTTCGGCGACTACGCCTACAAGCTGCCGGTGTCGTCGACCAAGTCGATGCACGGCCATCCGCTTGGGGCCGGCGGCGGCATCGAGGCTATCGTGTCGATCATGGCGCTCAAGGAGGGGTACCTGCCCCCGACGATCGGCCTCGACGATCCCGATCCCGAATGTGATCTCGACTACGTGCCCAACGTCGGTCGCAAAAAGCAGTTGCGCCACGTCATGTCGAACTCGTTCGCGTTCGGCGGTCTCAACGCGGTCCTCGTGTTCAGCCCACCGCCTGGCTAGAGTGCTTCCGGATAAAGTGTGAGCGGTTTTTCGTTAAGAAGCACGACAAAACAGCGTGCTAGGGTCGTTCCGCGGTTCAACTAAAACCGGAACGACCTGAGCTTTTTGTGGCCCGTACATAAAACAAACCCCGCGCTTGGCGGGGTTTGTCGTTGCTATGCGCGCTGATCACCAATTGCGATTGTGCCACTCTTTGCGACCTGCGTTATACCAGCCGAACTGTTTGCCTTCGTGATGCCAGGTGTAATCACGGCCCGGACGATCTGGCCGGCACGTCACGAAGCGCGCGCCGTTGCGATAAAACCAGCCGCCATTGAGCCACGAACAGTCGCTGCGGATGGTCTGCACGAGATTGTGGCGGGCCGCATCCGCGTTGACAGCGAGTGAGCTCGGGCCAGCAGAAGCCGGCACTGCTGCCGACAGCAGGCAAACTGCGACAGCCGACGACAAAAGATATTTGGTCATTGAATTCTCCGGTTACTTCACACCGGATGAACTGCACGCGCCGATAATTCGTTCCCGCTCTTCACACGCCATGTAAATTCACGACGTAAACCCGCTTGCACCACACCCGCGGCATGCGCCGGCCGTCGCGAGTTGTCGCCACCTCCCAATCGTCTGTCTTGCATTGCGATCTAGTGGCTCGCCTCGGCTAATATGACTCATGTGCAGCGACGACGAACACTGGTTCCTGCCTTATCGGGTGCAACCGATGGGGCAAGGCGATCATGTCAGCGAAAAAGTTCATTGTCGAACTCGATGCAGCAGAGCGCGAA
>JANXYD010000427.1 GCA_025350265.1 Hyphomicrobiaceae bacterium
CACATCTGCCGCCCCCTCATCTGGCCTGGGATGCCCCGATTATACGCATAAACAAAGGGTTTCCGCCACTAGGTACCCACCTAGGGGGAACCGCTGCGGCCGTCGGCGGCGATGACGACGAACGGCTTGCCGCTGCATCCGGATACGTAATTCATCGATACCGCACTGACCGCCGGCGGGAAGGCGACCGCGCCACACCTCCGGGCCGGTGTGAACATTGAACACGCGATCGAGGGCTGTTACCGCCCAACGGTGCGCGATGACACGAACAGTCTTTCGCTTGGTGTGCCGAACCGATAGGTTGCCGCGATGAAAAAACAAATCCCCACCCCCACCTCGTCGGCAGCGGGCCGCAAGCCGGGGGTGCCGATGTACTGGCTGTTCAAATCCGAGCCGGACGTCTTTTCCTGGGACATGCTGGTCGCGCGCGGTGCCAAGGGCGAACCGTGGACTGGCGTGCGCAACTATCTCGCACGCAACCACATGCGGGCAATGCAAGTGGGTGATCTCGGTTTTTTCTATCACTCCAACATCGGCAAGGAGATCGTCGGCGTGCTGCGGGTGAGCAAGACAGCCTACCCCGAACCCGGCGACGCGACGGGCAAGTGGGAGTGCGTCGAAGTGGTGGCGGTCCGCGCCTTGCCGAAATCTGTAACGCTCGGTGACGTGAAGGCCGACACGGCGCTCGCCGAGATGGCGCTGGTCAAGAGCATGCGCCTGTCGGTGCAGCCGGTAACTGCTGCGGAATGGGGGTATGTGTGCGAGCGCGGCGACCTGGACGCCAACAGCGTGACGCCACCCAAAGCGCGAAAACCAAAAGCCAAAGCGGCAGAAAAGTCTAAAGCGTGAGTAACACAGCCGCAGCCATCGACGCATTTATCACCGAAGTCACAGTTATCACCACGCTGCCACTGGTGCCCGAGTTGCAGCTCAGGCTCGCCCGGCATGCCCACGACATTTTCCAGGACGCGTATACGTTCGTGCACGGAGGCGTAGGTGCGCGGCCCTATTGGGCTTTTGCGTGGCCCGGTGGACAGGCGCTGGCACGCCACATCATCGACCATCCCGATTTGGTGAAGGGCCGCCGCATCCTCGATCTCGGCGCAGGGTCGGCCCTGGCCGGGCTCGCCGCGCTTAAAAGTGGCGCACGCGCCGTCACCGCCGCCGACATTGATCCGCTGGCAGCAGCCGCTGCACGCCTCAACGCCGAACTCAACGACGTAGTGATCACCGCAACCACCGACGATCTACTCGGACACGACACGGCGTTCGATCTCGTCATCGTCGGTGACCTCGTCTACGAACCCGACCTCAAAGACCGCGTCGGCAGCTTCATCGCCAGCCATCATGCGCGCGGCATTCCCATTCTGTACGGCGACCGCAGTACGGCACGCCGGCCACATGGCAGCTTTCGTCTGCTGGCCGAATACGAGGCGCCGTTGACGCCAGCGCTGGTCGACAACTTCATCGAACGCGCACGGATCTGGCAGCTAGTGTGATCTGCTTCACACAAGAACCGTTGGGCTTCTTGTGCCCTCATTGTTCGCGAAGTTCGATAAGCGTTTCAAGATGCTCTGACGAACTTCGCGATCAGGACAGCACGGTCGTTCAGGTTTTAGTTAATCACCCGAACGACCCTGCACTTAGTTGTTGCTCGACATGATCTCGCCGAACAACTCGACGGTGTTACCCTTCACGCGCGCCAACCGCACCGACTGGATCGGATAGAAATTGGTCGCCGAAGTGTTGATCTTGATGCCCGGCAACAGCATCGGCGTCTCGTAGTCTTTGAGGCTGGCTGCCTGTTTCATAATATTCTCGCGCGTCAGGTCGTCGCCACACTGTTTCAGCACCTGCATGAGCGTGCTCGCGACTTCATAACCGTACGCGTGGTTCTGATCCTTCAGGTCCGCGTTCGGCATATATTTCGCCATGAATTCCTTCCAGGCGACGAAATCCGGAGATTTCTCCCACTGGGTATCGGTCACGTCTTTCTGGTACAGCGCCGTAATGATGCCTTGCGACTGCTCGACGCCGGCGGGCACGAACACCGCGCCGAACGAGGCGGATACGTTGTTCAGGTAATGCGTCGGCTTCCAGCCGATTTCGGCCGCCTTCTTAATTGCCTGTGCCGCGAACTTCGGCGTCGTGATGTTGAAGAACACGTTGGCACCGGAGTTCTTCAACTGGATCATCTGGCTGTCGACGGTTGGGTCGGTGACCTCATACGTCGAGAACTGCACGATCAGCTTTTCGTTGTCTTTGCCCAAGCCGGCCTTGAAGCCGTTGTAGTAATCCTTGCCGTAGTCGTCGTTCTGCATCAGTACGGCGATCTTGGCATCCTTGACGGTGGAGAGAATATGCTTGGCGTAAATTGCGCCCTCCGTCGCATAGTCGGGCTGCCAGCCCATGGTCCACGGAAATTCCTTGGGGTTGCCCCACTTCGACGCGCCCGTGGCGACGAACAGTTGCGGCACCTTCTTGGCGTTCATGTATTTGTGAATGGCGCTATTGGGCGGCGTGCCAAGCTGGTTGAACATGAAGAGCACTTTGTCCTCTTCGACCAACTTGCGCGTCATTTCCACGGTCTTAGGCGGCGAGTAACCGTCGTCGAGGGAGATGAAGTTGATCTTGCGGCCATTGATGCCACCCTGATCGTTGATCATCTTGAACACGGCAACCTCGGTCTGGCCGATCTTGCCGTAGGCCGACGCATTGCCCGAATACGGCATCGTCTGGCCGATCTTGATCTCGGTATCGGTTGCCCCTTCGTCGTATTTCTTTTGCGCGAGCGCGGGACCTGCAGCCAGGGCAAAGCCCAGCACTGCACCGAGAGCACCCAGGCTGAGACCGCGACGCGACACATTGGCGATTGGCATTCATTCCTCCATTTGACGACTTGTAGATCGACTATGACCGCAGTTTTATCTGCGTTTCCACTTGGCTTTGAGTTGCGCCAGCCCACCGGCGACACCGCTCGGCATCACATAGACCAGCGTGATCAGCAAAATGCCGTAGATAGTCCACGGCTCAAGGTCGATCGGCAGGTGCACCATGGCGGTCAACTGCTTCGTAGCGGCGTCGGCGTACTTGTCGATCACCTGCACGAACGCGCCACCGATCAGCGCGCCCGGCAACGATGCGATACCGCCGACCACAGCACCCACCAGGATGGCGACCGACAACGAGAACGCGTAGCTGTCCGGCGATACGTATTCGAAAATGATCGCGTGCAGCGCGCCGGCAATACCGACAAACAGCGCGCTGATTCCGAACGTGGTCGCCTTGTAGTGCGCGGTATTGATCCCCATCGTCAGCGCCGCGAGCGGCTGATCGCGAATGGCCATGATCGCACGGCCCGGACGACTATCGAGCAGATTGCGAGCGAGCCAGAACATCAACGCCGCCATGGCCAGCACGACGAGATACATCCACTGGTCAGATGACAGTGCGAGCTTGAACGGCGCTTCGGGCTTGATCAGATTAATGCCTTGCACGCCGCCGGTCAGCCCCTCGATGTGCTTGTACTTGAGGATTTGCGGAACCGCCGTCGCCAGCGCGAACGTAGCCAGCGCGAGATAATGTCCCTCCAGCCGCAGCGCCGGTAGCCCGAACAGATAACCGGCAATGAAGCAGAACACGGCGGCCGCAGGCAACGTCGCCAGATAATTCAAGTTATAATGCTCGATCATCACGGCGGCCGTGTAGGCACCCAGCGCGAAAAATGCGCCATGGCCGAGTGAAATCTGACCGTTGAAACCGGTCAGCATATTGAGGCCCAGCACGGCGATAGCATAGACCAGGATCAGCGACAGTTGCAGGTATTGGAAGTCGGAGATCAGCCCGCCCTTGCCGCCGAACAGCACCAGCGACCCTGCCGCAAGCACCAGCAGCGCCGGGATCAACACACGCGACCGCTTGCGCATGGCTGGCGCATCCGTCGCCACATCCATCGCGGGCGTGGCGGCCGGTGCGGCAGGTGCGGGCTCGACTGCCACCGCGCCTTTGCGCATCAGATCGTTGACGGCCTGCGCCGCCGCGATCGCCGTTTTTTGCAGGGGCGTCGACATCGCGGTCATACTCGTTTCGTGATGACGTGGCCAAACAGGCCGGCCGGCTTCAACGTCAAGATCGTTATCACGATGATCAACGCCACCGACAGTTTCTCGCCGTTGCCGATGATATACACACCAAACATCTTTTCGGTCAGATTACCGAAATAGGCGACCAGATTTTCAAGCACACCCACCAGGAAGCCGCCGAACACCGCACCACCCGGGCTCGAAATGCCGCCGACCAGCGCACCTGCGAACCCATACAGCAAGATCGACGACATCATGTTCGGCTCAAGGTAGACGACCGGGGCAACCATGGCACCGGCCACCGCGCCGATTGCCGCAGCCAACCCCCAACCCAGCGCCAGCATCCAATCGACGTTGACGCCGACAAGCCGCGCCGACGTGGGGTTTTGGGCGGCGGCCCGCATCGCCAGCCCCAAGGTCGTGAAGCGAAAAAACGCAAACAGCGCCGACAGCATGAGGATGGTCACCGCCACCATGCCTATCTGATGCGCACCAATGATGCCGGAGCCGGCGAACGCCACTTCGGGAAAGGGTGACGGAAAGGTCTTGATCGTGTGGCTCCATATCGCGCCGGCCATCGAGTGGAAGATCGCCAGCAGGCCGATGAATACCACCACCACCGACAGCGCCGACGCGCCTTGCAAGGGCCTGAGAATGATCCGCTCGATCAACACGCCGATGATGAACGACAGCCCGGCGGCAATCGCCAGCGCCGTCCAGAATCCCAACCCCCATTGCAGCAACTGCCAGCACAGGTACGTCGAAAACATCGCCATCTCGCCCTGTGCGAAATTGAGATGCTCGGTCGCCGTGAAGATCATCACCAGTGCCAATGCCACGCATGCATAAATGGCACCGCTAGCGAGGCCTGAAGCGATCTGCTGAAGAAGCTGTTCCATGGGTGCTTTCTACGGGGTGCGTACGTTCCGGGCAGCGCCTTCAGTAACCGAGATACGAGCGTCTGATGCCTTCGTCATTCTTGACGTCTTCGGCACGCCCGGACATGACGACATTGCCGGTTTCCAGCACATAGGCCTCCGTCGCGAGGTTGAGCGCCAGCGCCGCGTTCTGCTCGACCAGCAACACCGACACCTTCGCTTCTGAATTGATCAACCGCATGATGCGGAAAATCTCCTGCACGATCAACGGTGCCAAACCGAACGACGGCTCGTCGAGCAACATCAGGCGGGGCCGCAGCATCAGCGCGCGGGCAATCGCCAGCATTTGCTGCTCGCCGCCCGACAAGGTGCCGGCCTGCTGACCGATCCGCTCCTTGAGGCGCGGAAAGTAGCCGAACACGCGCTCCAGGTCGTCGCGCATCGCGGCTTTGTCTGAGCGGGTGTAGGCGGCGATGCGCAAATTCTCATCGACGCTGAGGCCGGTAAACGTGCCGCGCCCCTCGGGCACGTGCGCGACGCCGAGCCGCGCGATGGCTTCCGTCGACAGGCCATTGATCGGCTTGCCATCGAACAGGATGCGGCCTTCCCGCCGGACCATGCCGACCAGCGCGCGCAACGTAGTGGTCTTGCCGGCGCCGTTGGCACCCAGAATGGTCGTGATGCCGCCTTGCTGCAGCGTGAAGCCGACACCGTGCAGCGCCTCGGACGCGCCGTAGAACGCCTTCAATCCCTCGACCTCGAGAATGGCGGTCATGTGTGCGCCTCCGTACCGAGATAGGCGCGAACGACATCGGGGTTACGCTGCACTTCGGCTGGCGTGCCTTCGGCGAGTTTCTTGCCGAAATCGATGGCCACCACTTTGTCCGACACCGACATGACCAGGCTCATGTGATGCTCGACCAGCAGCACGGTGACGTTCTGCAAGTCGCGCACGCGCTTGATCTGCCCTTTGAGCGTGTCGACTTCCGAGTGATTAAGGCCAGCCGCCGGCTCGTCAAGCAGCAGCAATTGCGGGCCGGAAGCCAGCGCGCGCGCCAACTCCACGCGCTTGCGGATGGGGAACGGCAACGGACCCGCCGGCATTGACTGAAATGGCAAAAGGTCCATGAACGCTATCAATTCGCGCGCGCGCGCCTCGATGCGGGCTTCCTCGGCCCTGGTGCCGATACCCAGCGCACTGCGCACGAAGCCCGCACCGCTCACGCTGTGGCAGCCGACCTTGACGTTATCGAGTACGCTCATACGGTCGAACAAGGCAACGTTCTGGAATGTACGGCCCATACCGATGCCGGCAATAGCGTGCGAAGGCGCGTTCAGGATCGACCGTCCCTGAAACTTGATATCGCCCTCGGTCGGCTGATAAAGCCGCGACAAGCAATTGAAGAGCGTAGTTTTACCGGCGCCGTTCGGGCCGATCAGCCCGACGATCGTGCCTTCCGCGATATCAAAAGACACGCCGTTTAGCGCAACGATGCCACCGAAGCGCACGGTCACATTGCGCACGCTCAGCAGTGGTGAGCCGGGAACGTTAGCCAGCGTTGAGCCAACCGCACGTCCGCGACCGCTCGAATGAACCGACGCAACCATATGCCTCCCCTGCCGTTCATTGGAAGGCGCTTGACGCTCCACGACAGCTTGCCATCAACGTGCACCGATCAGCATGGCCAACGCAAGTCGAAACTGAAGACTGGATAAAGGTTTATCCTCAGAACTTTGAAGCAAGAATGCAGCCCGATTGCCGTCGGGGCTCGATGCCACCAAGTGCGCGGCGGGCAGCCCGCCCTCAGTCCGAGACACTCACCGCCGCGCGTCGATCGCCGCCGCAAATGCCTCAAACAACGCGCGGTTGATCGGGTTTTTCTGCGGATCATACTCGGCATGCCACTGCACACCCAAGGCAAACCCGGGCGCGTCGGCAATGCGGATCGCCTCGATAGTGCCATCCTCGGCGACGCCTTCCACGACGACGCGCGCGCCCGGCTCCAGAATGCCTTGCCCATGCAGGGAGTTCACTCGAATGCAATCGCTGCCGAACAGCCGCGCAAAGGCCCCGTCAGGCACCAGCTTCACGTCGTGCCTGTCAGCGAACACCACGGTTGGATCGGGATGCACTTCGCCACTAGCGATCCTGGGCATGCGATGGTTCATGCGTCCGGGCAACTCACGGATTTCTGGATGCAGCGATCCTCCGTAAGCGACATTCATCTCCTGGAACCCGCGACAGATGCCGAAGATCGGAATGCCCCGTGCCACGCAAACTTCGATCAGCGTCAGCGCGACCGCGTCGCGGTTCTGGTCGTAAGGTTCGTGCGCAGCGTTCGGTTCGCAGCGAAAACGCGTCGGGTGCACATTGGCGCGCGCCCCCGTCAGCAACACGCCATCGACAACGTCGAGCAGCGCGTCCACGTCGGTAATGTCGGGTGCGCCCGCGAACACCAGCGGCAGCGCGCCCATAACGTCGGCGACGGCCCGCAGATTGCGCTCACCGACCATCTGCACCGCGAACCGGTTTTCGATCATGGTGGAATTGCCGATCACACCGACGACGGGTTTTTTCATTTTCTTGCCCTCGCCACGGCGCTGTCGTTCACGCATTACCTGATATCCTTGAACGCTGCGTCGATGCGGTTCAAGGCCTCGTCCAGGATCGGCCGCGGCGTCGCAAAGTTGAATCGCAGCCACGTCTTGCCGCCCGGCCCGAACTGCTCGCCCGGGCTGACAAAGATGCGCGCGCGCTCCTTGATGCCGTCAGCGACCGCGTCGGCACCGATGCCGACCTTGGAAAAATCGACCCATGCGAGATAGGTCGCATCGAGCCGCATGGCACGCGCGCCGGGTACCGCCGCCTCGATCCGCCGATTGAAATGATCGCGGTTTGCCGCCAGATACGGCAATAGCGCGTCGAGCCAAGCGTCGCCTGTTCGCCAAGCAGCCTCGGTCGCGAGCATGCCGAACGAGTTGTACGAGCCTAGTCCGCTGGCATTGACGCGAGCATCCAATCGCCGCTTGAGCGCAGGATTGCTGGTGACGCACGCGCCGACATGCGCGCCAGCCAGATTGAACGTTTTGGTGGCGGCGACGCACGTGTAAAGTC
>JANXYD010000380.1 GCA_025350265.1 Hyphomicrobiaceae bacterium
GGTGCTGGATTTCGTGCGCGAACAGGTCTTCCCCATTCGTGATAGGGGCCGCTTATTTCGTCGTGCGACCGCGGCCCGATCCGTGGGCGACGAGACGTGAGCGGGGCACTGGTACGAGGCCAACTTAAGTTGCTGGTCTGGCGATGCTCCGTTTCCCGCCGCCATCGCCAACGCATCAAGATCGCAGATGGTCACGAGAATGCATTGCTCAAGATCAATAAGCCCTTCGTGGCGAAACTTTGTGAACGTGCGGCTCACTGTCTCGATGGTCAGGCCAAGGAAGTCAGCGATGTCGGTGCGGGTCATCGGGAGGACGATCGCGCGCTCGTGCTCGCCCCGGCGGCCGTTGCGGCGCGAGAGCGCGAGGAGGAAGGCCGCCAGACGTTCGCTGGCGGATCGGTGGCTGACCGTCATCAGCAGGTCGTGGGCGGCAGCAAGTTCTTCGGAAACCGCCGCATAAAGCCAGAGACCGAGGTTAGTGTCATGGCGGGCGCTTTCCCGCAGGCTGGCGACAGCAAAACTCCTGAGGCGCGTTTTGGTGCCGGCCTGGGCGCTGGCTGAGTGTTCGCGGATGGCACCGAGGCCGATAAAGTCTCCGGGATAGGCGAAATTGACAACCTGCCGGCGACCGTCGGAAAGCACGCGATAAATGCAGACGTACCCGACTTCGACGTAATACACATTGGTGGCTGGGTCACCCTCCCGATACACGTGTTCCTTGGCCGCAACGACGCGGATTTTCCCTTCGGCCAGGCTGTGGGAGAGGTCATGGTTGATGTTGGGATCGGCAGCCCAGTGCCGTGCTTGCACCGCTGCAGTTGGGCCGTGGACGGTCGCCAGCATGGTCAATCCTCGTTTTGGTCGGTGGTAGCAGATCCTCCGATGCTCCCAGCAAAGCATCCGGGCGTGCTGGGCGTGCGATTGGTTGGTAATGGATTGTAAGAGAGTGTAAGAACGAGGCCGAACAGGAATTTTTGAATGCGGCACGTGGAAGAGGCCTCGCACATTCTCGTCGTTGACGACGACGACGCAGTGCGGACTCTGCTCAGGGAGTGCTTCGAACTGGAAGGTTTCCAGGTTTCGGAGGCGCGCGACGGGCAGGAACTGGCCGCGCACCTCGCAGTGGGCGCACCGGACTTGATTACGCTGGATCTGAAGCTCGGCGGCGAGAACGGGCTGCAACTGGCGCTCAAGATCCGTGAGACCTGCAACGTACCGATCGTGATGATCACCGGCAAAAGCGACACAATTGATCGGGTCGTGGGGCTTGAATTGGGCGCGGACGACTATATCGGCAAGCCATTTCACGTGCGCGAGGTCCTTGCGCGGGTGCGGGCGGTCCTGAGGCGCTATCAAGGCGGGCCGGCGGCGGCAGACGCTGTCTCAACGCCTCGGCCTGGTGGCGAGTGCTATGCCTTTGGTGAATGGGTTCTCGATCTACCGCGACGCGATCTCAAGTCGTTGGCTGGTGCCGTGCAAGACCTGACGACCGCCGAGTTCAACATGCTCGAAATGTTCGTCAAGCGCCCGGCCCGGGTGCTCTCGCGCGACAACATCATGGATCTGCTCAAGGGCCACGAGTGGTCGCCCTTCGATCGGTCGATTGATGCGCTTATCGTGCGGGTCCGGCGCAAGATTGAGCCTGAGCCGGATGCGCCGCGCATGATCAAAACGGTACGCAGCGTGGGCTACGTGTTTGCGGCCGAAGTCAGGAAAATCTAAAAGCGTCCCGATATTGGCGGCATCACGGAACGATCAAGCTCGTGTTTTGCAGTCCATTTGTCTGAAAACCGATCCGTCCGGGGCATGCGTTATCGGGACGCACCTGAGCTGGATTGCACAGGGTTGAGGGCGCGCCTCAAAGCGCGCGCAAGGTCTCCGCGACTGAACGGCTTCCGCAGAATCTGAGGCTGCGGTTCGGCTCGTGCCTCCGATCGCAAAACGGCATCCGGATAGCCCGAGGCGAGCACTACGCGCAGGGATGGCGCATTGGCCTGGACCCAACGCGCCACGTCGAAGCCAGACATGCCGCCAGCCAAGACGACGTCAGTCAAAACTAGATCGAAGCGGTCCGCGTCTGCCAGGGCCAGCAGAGCGTGCGGCCCGCTTGCCACCGTCGAGACGACATAGCCGAGTGAGTCAAGCTGGCTCCGGACGACTTCGCAGACGTCGGCGTTGTCTTCGACCAAGAGGATGCGTTCGCCGTTGGCGCGAGGCAGAACGTTGCTTTCGCGGCCGTCAACCGTGGCCGCCTGATCCCGCTCGGCCTGCGGCAGATAGAGATTGACCGTCGTCCCGTGGCCGATCTCGCTGTAGAGCGTCACTTCTCCGTGCGCCTGCTGGACGAAGCCGTAAACGGTGCTGAGCCCGAGGCCGGTTCCTTTGCCAGTTTCCTTAGTTGTGAAGAACGGCTCAAAGACGTGTCGCATCACGTCCTCCGACATGCCGCATCCCGTGTCGGCGACGGACAGGCGGACGTAGCGTCCCGCCGACACGAGCACGCCGGCATCCATGCGATCCACGTCGAGCGTCACATTGGTGGTCTCGATTACGAGCTTGCCACCACCCGGCATGGCGTCACGCGCGTTGATGGCGAGATTGAGGATGGCGTTTTCGGCTTCGCTCGCGTCTGCAATGACGGTCCAGGGTGTCGGCTCCAGGCTGGTCGCCAGAGTGACCTGCTCGCCGAGCGAGCGTTCGAGGAGTTCTGCCATGCCGACGACGATTTTGTTGAGGTTCAGTGGAGCGGCAGCGACATGGCGTCGACGTGCAAACGTAAGCAGGCGGGACGTCAGTCGGGCTCCCATACCCGCGGCATCCTGGGCGCGCTGCAGGAGTGTGCGCGACTTCTCGTCATGAAGCCGCATCTCAAGCAGCTCAAGATTACCCATGATGACAGTCAGCAAATTATTGAAGTCATGCGCAATGCCGCCGGTGAGTTGCCCGAACGCGTCCATGCGTTGCGTGCGGATCAGCAGTGCCTGCGCCTCCTCGCGTCGCGCCATTTCCAGCCGCAGGTCGCGCGTCGCATCTGCGACGCGCTGTTCTAGCAACGCCTGTGATTGCTTGCGTTCCGTAATGTCCCGTAGCACCGCCGTATAAATTCTCTGCCCGCCGACCATGACCATGGAGATGGACGCTTCTGCCGGAAACGTCTCGCCTGTTTTTCGTCTGCCAAGGATTTCGCCGCGCTCTCCCATCCGGCGTGCTGGAACCTCAGACGTGGCAAAGCTTCGGACATGGTCGCCATGCGCGGTCTGGACGCGCTGCGGCATCAGGACCGTCAGCGGTTGGCCGATCACCTCTTCCCGCTTGTAGCCGAAGATCACTTCGGCGCCGTTGTTGAACATCTTGATCAGCTGTTGCTCATCGATCGAGATGATGGCGTCGGCGGCGATCGACACGATGTCGGCAAGCCGGGAGGCTGCTTCGTCATGTGCCAGCGATGCTTTGCGACGATCCGTGACGTCGCGCATCACGCCGACGACGCGGACCACTGTGCCATCTACAACTGCCGCGCGGCCTGCGGCCGCTATCCAGCGGAGACCGCCGTCACAGGGTCGGATCAATCGAAACTCGAGGTCGAACACGCCGCCGGCACCCGGCTCCACTACCTTGCGCCATGCCTCTTTGCAGGCATCGCGGTCATCTGGATGCACTGCGGATGCGCAGGATTTCACAGTCGGCGCTGACGGCCAGAGACCCAGCGTCTCGGCTCCGCGGTTATCCCAAGTTACGAGGTCGGTGTCTGCAGACCAAGCCCAGCAGCCAATCTTGCCCGCGCGAAGCGCGAGTTGGATCAAATCGGATGCTTCCGGCATTTCGGAGGGCGGCACGGCGGCTCCTAGGCAGCGCAGGATGTTCAACAGCGCGCCAGCACAGAGTCTAGCAGTTCCGCTGGCTAGATGCCATCCGGTTGGCCGCAGCCATCAAATCGAAAGCAGGCCGCGTAATTGCCCAACCCGTCGTCTGCACCGGCGCGAGGATCAGCGCTGTCCGGCGGTTGCGTGATCCCTATGGCGCGTAAATTATTGCCGTGTTGATCAAGATCAAAGGCCGCCAACCGCAGATGCGCGAGCTTCAATGCGTGAGCGGCACCGCCGGGCGTGTGTACTTCGCTCGGTGCCGTGATGATCCCAGGAGGCAACACATGTCCACCAATATCGGAATCGTAGATCGCTATCTGCGCCTCATCGTCGGCGTCGGACTTGTCGCCTGGGCGCTCGGATTTATTCCGGCCGTCGCCCCGTCGCCTTGGGGCTGGATCGGGCTCATCCCGATCGTGACCGCGTTGGCCGGCCACTGCCCGGCATACGCGCTGTTCGGCGTCAACACCTGCGGCCGGGCATAAGACGACCGCCTCTCATGCGTGGCCGTCCTCAGGTCTTCTGCGGAAACTTCGGCGTTTCACCTTCGGACGGCAAGCGCCAAGGCGGCGCGGCGGGCGCTGTGCGAAGCGTGGCAAGATACGCAATGATATCGGCAATTTCATCGCGCGTGAGCTGCATATCCGGCATCGGATGCGGTGGGCTTATGAGCCGGAGCGTGATTGTCTCCGGCGTTTGTTCCGGCTTGTTGGCAAGCGCAGATAAGCTGGGGATTCCGACGGTGACAGGCTTTGCTGGGCCATCCGGCGTCAAGTGGCAGGCGGCACAGAATTTCTGGGCGATGGCTCGCCCGGCCGCCGCCGTCGGACTATGATGCGGTGGCGTTTGGCTAAATGCCACGGCAGTAAAAGCAGTCAATGCCAGCGTACCCGCCGTGTACTGCGGCAGCCGCGCCGCGACGGTCCCGAACCCGTATTTTTTGATCGTCATGGTGTCCTCCATTTGGATCAGGAGACGACATGCCTTCGTCTTGAGTCTTGCGGCAGATCAAGGGAGGTTCACTTTGCAATCTACTGGCGCGCGTACCAGCAACCGAACTGTTCGCGAATGGAATGTTCGCCACGTCAGGCGAACCGGAGAGCCTTCGATCAGATCACGGAATTTGCCAGCAGTCTCTCACGCGTCGTCCGGTCGTAACACCAATCTGACATGAGCGACCTCGGGATCGTCAACGACCGCTACGCGGCTGAAGCCCATCTCTTTGCGCATTCTGAGCATGCCGGTGTTCTCCTGGAGCACCATGCCCGTCAGCGTCTGCAGGGTCTCGGTCTTCGCGTAGGCCATGAGCTGTTGCATCAGGTACGTAGGCATCGACGCGGCGTGAAAGACATCGCGCGCGTCCGCCGCGCGCTCCGCCCCGAGCCAATTTGTCAGCACGACCTTGCCGGTTTTTTTCGCAACATCTGCAGCAGCGACGGCTCGCGCGATATCCGTGCTGGACGATAGCGCCGTCGGACGACGGTCGTGCGAAATCTGCTGCGCGGTGGCTTCTCCGTGTTGCCGATGGACGCCGGGCGGGTGCTCGCGCCGATCAGCGCGACCGAGGTCGGGTTCAACAGCTTTTCCAGATTTCGAATGGTCATGAAGAATAGGCTTCCATCAAGCGAGTGAGCACCGGCGCACGGATGCGTCACCGTCCAATCGGTGTTCGTCGCGGCAAGCGCCCTGATCGGGATCAAATGTCACAACCGCAGCCTTCTGTATCATCACTGTGACAGGGTCTTCCGATGCTTGCGCCGATATTGAAGTCCGAGGACAACCGCCGATGGCGAGCGACACCGACCAGCAGAGCGTAATTGCTGCGCTGTTGAGCAACTGAAGCTCCAAACCCGACGCCACGTTTTC
>JANXYD010000434.1 GCA_025350265.1 Hyphomicrobiaceae bacterium
TGCCGGGCGGTCGTGCCGATGCTTGGAACTGTCGGCGATTTAGAGTGCTTCCGGATAAAGTGTGAGCGGTTTTCCGATAAGAAGCACGACAAAACAAAGAGCTAGGGTCGTTCCGCGATTCAACTAAAACCGGAACGACCCTAGTGCCCGTTTTTCAGCGGGGTGTGCGCAGTCTCAGGTGCTGGAGCTACCGCCGTGGGAGCCTGCCCGCCCACGTTCGTCCAAAATTCGACGGTCGCGGCGTTCATCATCGACATAAGTTTCCACGGCGAAGTCATCCCGGTATTGAAGGCTGCCGGGTCTGGAGCCTGCATTGGATGCGTCGGGAGAGACATCGAGATCGAAGGTACATGCGTCGTGTCGAAAGTTGGTATCGACTGTTCGATGACCTCAAGCCCGTAATCGGCCATCTTGGACGCAAGTTCCAATGCATTGACGTTTGCAGCCGCAGCGACAGCCGTAACCGCAAATGCGGGTTCTTCACCGCCAATCCAGTCGCCATTGTCGACGACGTCGGCAAGGCTATTGTTGCGGGTAAGGGGCGCTATTGCTTTTATCGGTGCAACCGGCAGATCTTTGGTCCGCGGATCTTGGCGACGCAAAAACGCGGCCATTCGCGGGGCGATTTCAGAACGGAATCGCGAACCATTGAACACGCCGTAGTGACCCACCTTCGGGCACTCGAAATGAACTTTTTTAGCCGCAGGGATATTCGCGCACAACTCAAGAGCCGAACTGCACTGACCTTTTCCCGTAATATCGTCGTTCTCGCCTTCGATCGTCATCAGCGCCACATTTTTGATGGCACCCATATCGATCACCCGGTTGCGATGCCGCATCACGCCGCGCGGCAAACGATGCTCGACAAACACCGAAGCGATCGTTTCGAGATAGAATTCGGCCGTGAGGTCCATGACCGCCAGATATTCATCGTAGAATTCGCGATGCTTTTCCGCGCCATCGCCATCGCCATGCACGAGATGGAGAAACAAATCCTTATGCGCATTCATGTGCCGATCGAGGTTCATCGTCATGAAGCCGGTCAGCTGCAGGAAGCCCGGATAGACCTTGCGGCCAAAGCCCAGCGACGGCCACGGCACCGATGAGATGACGTTGCTGCGAAACCATTCGGTGCCCTTTTCCTGTGCCAGCCGATTGACGGCTGTCGGACTGCGGCGCGTGTCGATGGGGCCGCCGGCGATGATCAACGTGTGGGGAACGCAGGGATCGCCAGCCGCTTCCATATCCGCAATCGCCGCCAGCACGGGCACCGCCGGCTGACAGACAGCAAACACATTGATATCGCCCTGGAAATGCCGGAAAATATCAGCGACGGTGTCGATATAATCATCGAGGTCGAACGAACCGGCGGATGCAGGCACATCGCGCGCATTCTGCCAGTCGGTAATATAGACATCATGATCAGGCAAAAACGTCTCGACGGTCCCGCGCAACAGCGTCGCATAATGGCCGGACATCGGCGCGACGAGCAGCAGGCGTGGATGATCAAGCTCTTTTCCGGAAGATGGGGTCGCCCGTTTGAACCGAACCAGCTTGCAGAACGGACGTTCCCACACAATCTCCTCGGTCACGGCCACCGTTTCGCCGTCGACGATGGTGTCAGCGATTCCGAACACCGGTTTGTCGTAGCGGCGCGTCGTGCGCTCAAACACTTCACACGCGGCGGCAGCGCCGCGGCCTACTGATGTATGCGTCAGAGGATTGAACGGATGCTTGAAAAACATTCGATAACCGTCTGCTGCGGCGCGAGCAGGTTTGACGGCCGCATGACCGGCTTGATACCAATGGTAGAGCAAAGCGTAGCTCCTTTGATCCCAGTGATGCCTGGGGCGTTACATGACATGAAGCCGGCAGCGGTTGCTGTCCGGTCCGGCAATGCCCGCTCCATTGCTGGACCCTGCATCGCGTTTCTGCTTTTCACTGACAATTCACTGACAATCAGAACGCCGCTCTTGCTAGGCCGAGCACTGGCTCTCAGACTGAAGTGATTCGTAAGTTATATGAAGGAATTAACGTCGAGTTTGATTTCAACGTTCCCCACGCTGACGTATTAGTCTCAATTCCCCGCCGATCCGGCGACGCCGACAAAAATGGCGACCCGCCGACTTATCCACAGATATCGACAGATCTTAACGTAGACCGGTGCGACGTATTGAGCTGTGTCTAAGGAGACACTTTTGTAAAATTGTCGTGTCCATAGACGAACAAACGTACTTTTGGGCTGCCGTGCTTTCGGATCATGAGCGTGGCTGTCGTCCGCCCGGAAAGTGCTGCACTTGCACACCTCCAAACGCACCTTTCCGCGACCCATGCGGCTTTTTGCATTTACGTTTACGTAAGTTATGTTGGCTCAGCGCTTCTGAAGTCAAGCAAATTTATGTTGCAACGCAATATAAACCTGCACAACCGTCGAACATGGTGAAGTCCGCGCGCACGTCCTGCATGTCGCCAGCACGGCATCGAGGGCACACCACCGGGCGAAAGCCCCCTTCTTGAGGCTCGTCCAATGTCGCATGCGTCCGTGCTGCCAGACCCTCGGTCCGCCGCCGTTCCAGCGGATGGGCCAGCGCGCTTTGCCGGACCCGCCATTTTCGGCGATGTCGGCTTGCGGTTGCAGACCTCGATCCGCTTGCGCTGGTTTGCCGTCGCCGGCCAAATTCTGGCGGTCAGTCTGGTGCAGTTCGGTCTTGGCTTTCCGCTGCCGATAGGAACCTGTCTTGGCGCGATCGCGCTGTCGACGTGGGTCAACATCTTCCTCAGATTGGTCTATCCAACACCTTATCGGCTATCGACTAGATTGGCTGCGGCGTTGCTGGCCTATGACGCGATCCAACTCTCGGTCCTGCTGTTTCTGACCGGGGGCATCGACAACCCCTTCATTTTTCTGCTCGTAGCCCCAGTCACCGTTTCGGCGGCAACCCTGCCGTTGGTCCCCACGGTCGGACTTGGAGCGCTGGCCGGCTCCGCGTGCCTGGTCTTGATCAAATGGCATTTACCGTTGCCTTGGCATGCGGGCGCGGAGTTTGACCTGCCTCAGATGTATCGTTGGGGCGTGGCTATTTCGGTGCTCGCCACGATGATGTTTCTGGCCCTTTACGCGTTCAGGCTGGCCAAGGAGTCGCGGCAGATGTCGGCGGCGCTGGCCGCGACCGAAAGCATCCTGGCCCGCGAGCAGCGGTTGCATGCCCTCGACGGATTGGCCGCCGCCGCCGCCCACGAACTCGGCACGCCGCTCGCGACTATAACAGTGGTCGCGAAGGAACTCGGCCGCAGCGTGCCGCCCGGCAGTGCGATGGCGGAGGATTTCGCGCTGTTGCAATCGCAAGCCGTGCGCTGCCGCGAGATATTGCAAAAGCTGACGCGAAGCCCTGGCGAGAAAGATCCATTGCACGAGCAACTTACGGTCATGCAGCTAATCGAGGAGGCGGCTCAACCCTATTTGAAACTCAAGAGCCGGGTGGTCATTCAACGGCCGGAGGGAGCGGAACTCTCGGCCGACGCTGGCTCCGAACCGCTCGGCGAGCGCCGGCCGGGGGTGATTTACGGCGTCGGCAATCTGATCGAGAACGCCATCGATTTTGCGCACTCTGAGGTGCGCGTGGCCGGCCGCTGGAGCGGGCGTGAGGTCATCATAACCATTGTCGACGACGGCCCCGGGTTTGCGCCGGAAGTGATGGATACCCTCGGCGACCCCTTCGTGACGACGCGGTCGACGCGTTCGCGCGCCGCCAAGGAGGCGGGCGCGTCCGCCGGTCTGGGGTTGGGTTTTTTCATCGCCAAAACCCTGCTCGAACGCTCGGGCGCGCGGCTGTCGCTCGATAACCGGCCGCGCCCGCAAAGCGGCGCCATCGTCACGATTACCTGGTCGCGGGCCGCATTCGTCGGCAACGACGACTTGCACCGCTGGCGTATCATCAGCCCGGCCGGTTGACCGTACGCCCTGACCGCGCACGCGATTGACGAGACGCGCACGGAAAAATATGCGAATGTTCAATGTGTTTTCGGGCGCACTTGGTTACACTTCGGGGTTATACGCTGACGAAATGTGATCAAGCCGTCGACAACGCCCCTTCCAACCCACGACCGAGACGATCGGCTTTGAGGGGCAGGCCGCACGAATATGGAGAAACGCCGTGTCCGAAGACCTGACATTCAAGTCCGATGAATTGCCGGCTGACCGATCGCTGGTTTTGGTCGACGACGACAAGGCTTTTCTGCAGCGCCTGGGTCGCGCCATGGAGGCGCGCGGATTTGAAGTCCGGATGGGCGCTTCGGTGGCCGAGGGCTTGGAACTTATGCGGCAGAAGCCGCCGGCTTTTGCCGTCGTCGATCTCCGTCTTGAAGACGGCTCCGGGCTCGATGTGCTGGCCGAACTCGCGCGCCTGCGGCCGGATGCCCGCAGCATCGTGCTGACGGGTTACGGCAACTTCGCCACCGCCGTTTCAGCGGTCAAGCTGGGTGCGGTCGATTATCTGGCCAAGCCCGCCGACGCCGACGAAGTGACCGACGCGTTGCTGGCACCCTCCGATGAGCGCGCGCCGCCACCCGAAAACCCGATGAGCGCCGATCGCGTGCGTTGGGAACACATCCAGCGCGTCTATGAGCTCTGCGACCGTAACGTATCGGAGACCGCACGCCGGCTGAACATGCACCGCCGCACGCTGCAACGCATTCTCGCCAAGCGCGCGCCGAAATAATACCGCCCTGCACGGAGAGGTTCCGACGCGAAGGCTTGACCCAACAATGTCGCGCACGCATCCTGGGATGCAGGCAGATCCGCACACGTTGGGATTAAACCCTGCGCCGGAATGTGATCACCAGCACATCGCGGAATGCCGGCAACGCTGGTTCCACCGGCTCGACCGGGGTTACGCCGTGGAAAACGCAGTGGTCGTCGAGCAACACCGAATCGAACGGTTGCGTCAACGTGAACTGCCCGAGATGCTTGCCCGTGGCGTCCGTCGTGATCGTTTCGCCGCTCTTGATGTTGGTCCGCTTGATCATCATCACGAGCACGAAATCGACCCCGTCGCGGTGCATGCCTTCCGGCGTTGGCTTGCCCGCCGCACCGGCTTTCGCTTCGATGCGGAACTGGTGCATCTCGATTTTCCAGATAGCGGTGCCCGAAGCCACGTGACTGAAGGCGTCGCGGCATAGCGCTAACAATGCGTTGCAACTAGGCCCGCCGGCGATCGAACTTTCCACCGGTTCAAACCAGCGTTCCACGCCGCCGTTGAGCGCGTTGTAGTCCAAGCCCTGGTAATGCGCCTGATGCGCCAAGCGCCGGATCGGCCCCGTGTCGGATGCCTCAAACACCGCATGTCGCCGCCGCCGATAACGGCCACCGTCCGCCATATAGGTATCCGGTTCGAGCCGGTCCCAGCTGCCGGAAAAGGCATCCCAATCGCTAAGCTCGCCAAAGCCGCTCACGATCGCCCGCATATCCGTCGCGTCCACCCGCACGAATTTGTCGGCCGCTAAATGTGTCTCCAAGGCGCCGAGCGCGCGTGAAACGGGGAGCGAAGACATGGCTTTGATCCTGCGGTAGTGTCACGGCTTGATATAGGATGCATGCGCGCCGAACGCCAGCACGCGCTACTTTCCACCGGACCGTCCCGATGCCGCAGCAAATGCCACCCCTAGCCGTCACAATGGGCGAACCAGCCGGCGTCGGCGGCGAGATCGTGCTTGAGGCGTGGCGGCGCTTGCGTGCCTCGGGCCCCGCTTTTTTTGTCATCGACGATCCCCAGCGTCTGGCCGACCTCGCAGCCCGGGTGGGCGTGGACGTGCCTGTGCATCCGATCCGCTCGCCGGCTGAAGCTGTCGCCGCTTTTGCGACGGCCATGCCGGTCTTGCCAATCGGGCAACGCATCGCCTCAAAGCCCGGCCAACTCGATCCCGCCCATGCGGCGGCCGTCGTGCGCGCCATCGAAACCGCCGTGGAATGCGCGCTCAGCGGGGCTGCGTCAGGCGTTGTCACCAATCCAATCCAGAAATCGACGCTGTACGACGCCGGTTTCAAATATCCGGGACATACCGAGTTTCTCGCCGCGCTTGCGGGTGGCGGTCGGCATCCGGTCATGATGCTCGCCTGTCCCGCCTTGCGCGTCGTACCGGTGACCGTGCATCAGTCGCTCAAATCCGCCGTCGCCGCGCTGACGACTGCGGCCATCATCGAGCAATCCGTGATCTCAGCCGAGGCGCTCAAGCGCGACTTCGGCATACCTCATCCCAGACTGGCGATCGCTGGTCTCAATCCGCACGCGGGCGAGGGCGGCGCGATGGGCGATGAAGAACCTAGCATCATCCAGCCCGCTGTCGATGCGTTGCGTGCGCTGGGGCTGTCGGTTATTGGCCCGTTGCCGCCCGACACCATGTTCACGCCGCGCGCGAGGCCGACCTACGACGTCGCCATCTGCATGTATCACGATCAGGCGCTGATCCCGTTGAAGGCGCTCGATATCGACGGCGGTGTCAACGTCACACTCGGGTTGAATATTGTGCGCACGTCGCCCGATCACGGCACCGCGTTGGACATCGCCGGCACCGGCACGGCGCATCCGGGCAGTTTGATCGCGGCGTTGCACATGGCGGCGGAAATGGCGGGGCGGCGCTCGCTTCGCGGATAGGGCGATCGCCCGATGACCCATTCGAGGGGTGTCTCAAGTTGGATACATGAGTAATAACCCCTCAAACTCGCTTCTGTATAATTGTTTCCAACAAAAAACTGAGGGCTCGGGAGCGGCACTCCAGGACTAATCAATTTTCCCCGTGCCGATGCCTCGACCTCAGTTGTCATCCTACCCCTTGTGGGTAGGACCCAGGATGCCACATTCTAAGGCCTTAGATCGTGGCACCCTGGGTCCCAGGGACAAGCCCTGGGATGACACTTTTTGTGGGGCGATATCGAAATTGAATTCCCCTAACTTCCACCCCACCAAGCCCTTCTCGCGTGGTGAATTTTGACAGGACACCACATGCGCCACCTCCGTCTCGGCGTGAACATCGACCACGTCGCCACCGTCCGCAACGCGCGCGGCTCATCTTATCCCGACCCGGTCCGCGCCGCTGAATGTGCCATTGCCGCCGGGGCCGACGGCATCACCGCGCACCTGCGCGAGGACCGTCGCCACATCCGTGATGCCGACATGCTTGCGCTGAAAGCGCGCCTCACCAAGCCGCTCAATTTCGAAATGGCGGCGACTGACGAAATGCTGAAGATCGCGCTCGCCATCAAGCCGCATGCGGTCTGCCTGGTGCCGGAGAAGCGCACCGAAGTGACCACCGAGGGCGGCCTCGATGTGATCGGCGGGCACAATCACTTGCAGCCCTGCATCGCGCGGCTGCGCGACGCCGGCATCCGCGTTTCGCTGTTCATCGATCCGGAGCCGGCACAACTCGACATGGCCCGCGCGTTGGGTGCGCCTGTGGTCGAGTTGCACACCGGGGCCTACGCCGAACACCTTGATGACCCCGACCAACTCAGGCGGCTGATCACCGCCGCCGCGCATGCCCAAAAGCTCGGCCTCGAATGCCACGCGGGCCACGGCCTCACCGTCGCCAACGTCGGCCCCATATCAGCCATTGCCGAACTGGTTGAACTCAACATCGGCCATGCGCTGATCGCCGACGCCATTTTCATGGGGTTACCCGCAGCCATCCACGCGATGCGCGCGGCCATGGATGCCGGGATGCGGGCGTGATTCCCGTCGTCGCGTAGGTTGGTTCAAGCCCTCGCGCGACCCAACAAATACGCCCTCAATTCGCGTTGGGTCGCGCTACACTTGACCCAACCTACAGGCAGGATCACGCCCAGTTTTGTGGCCCGCGCACGCCGCTGAGAAAGGCACGTGTCGCCGCACCACAGATGCGGCCGCGTTCGGCGAACGATAACCCGGCGTAGCGCGCGCAAGGCGCTTCGATCGCCACCGGAAGACCTGCCGGCATCGCGCGCAGTAAATCGCCCAACGGCAACGCGCCCTCACCCGGATAAAACCGCCCGCCGCGCGCCTCCGCCCGCAATCCGTCCGCACCAGGATGGTGCGCCAGCGCGTCGCACAAATGCAGATAGGGCAACAGCGCCGGGTCTATTGCGGTAATGTCATCGATTGTGCCGCCCGAGCGGAACAGGTGCAGCGCATCGACCAGTAGCCGCGCATTCGGCTGCTTGATCCGCGCGAGCGTTGTCAATGCCTGTTGCAACGTCTTCGTCTCGACGAACGGCATGAATTCGAATGTAATGCCGAGGCCATGCGCGTCAGCCAGTTCGCAAAGGCGCGCCAGATTGGTTTCGAGGCGCTGCGGCTCGGCATCGTTGCCGCACACCAGTAGGTGCCGGGCACCCAGCCGCTGGCCCAGTTCCAACGCCGGCTTCAGCGTGGCGACATCCGTATGTTCGGCCAGCCACACCACCTCGACATCGAACACCGCGACGCCCGTTGCCTTGAGACGCGCCTCGACGTCGCGGATTTTAGCGTCGTCTCCGATCAGCGGATGCGCCAGCGTATCCGTCGGTTGCGGCGCGACGATGCGCATGCCGACGCCATCGAACCCACCCGCCGCCGCAGCCTCGATCAATTGCAATGGGCTCGCCTCGATCATCGTCAGATGCGCAAGCGACGTGCGGATCTGACGGGCATCAGAGGTCATCGGATTATCTCGCAAAATTTCGTCGACGGCGTCGAGGCGACGTTTCTCACCGCCGCTCCCTGCCAAGCGTAAGTGGCTGTCAGCCACTTACGATCCCCAACATGGACGCGTCCCTCGGCCCGCTCGTTCACCCAGCCTTGCGCACATCCACGAAATGGCCAGCCAGCGCCGCGTGCGCGGCCATGATCGGCGATACCAGATGCGTGCGGCCACGAAAGCCCTGGCGACCTTCGAAGTTGCGGTTCGAAGTGGAAGCGCAGCGCTGGCCGGGCTTCAACTGGTCAGGGTTCATGCCCAGGCACATCGAGCAACCCGGCTCGCGCCACTCAAAGCCCGCCGCGAGGAAAATCTTGTCCAGCCCTTCGGCTTCGGCCTGCTCCTTCACCAAGCCCGAGCCTGGCACGATCATCGCGTACGCCAACTTCGACGAAACCTTCTTGCCGTCCACCACGCGGGCCACTTCGCGCAGATCCTCGATGCGGCCGTTGGTGCACGACCCCACCCACACCACGTCGAGCGGAATGTCGGTGATCTTCGTGTTGGCCTTCAGCCCCATGTAGTCGAGCGCGCGGATGACCGCGTTGCGCTTGCCCTCATCGGTGATCGTGTCGGGGTCGGGCGTCATGCCTTCGATCGTCGTGACCTGCTCGGGGCTGGTGCCCCAGGTGACGATCGGCGGCAGCTTGGCGGCATCGAGTTTGACGATGCTGTCGAAGTGCGCGCCGGGGTCCGACCGCAAGGTTTCCCAATACTTCAACGCCTGCTCCCACGCCCGGCCCTTGGGCGATTTCGGACGGCCCTTGAGATAATCGAACGTCTTGGCATCCGGCGCAATCATGCCCGCCCGCGCGCCGCCCTCGATGCTCATGTTGCAAACCGTCATGCGGCCTTCCATCGAGAACCCCTCGATGGTGTCGCCCGCGTATTCGATGACGTGGCCGGTGCCGCCCGCCGTGCCGATCTGCCCGATAATGGCCAGCACCACATCCTTGGAGGTAACCCCTTTGGGGATCGCGCCGGTCACTTCGACCAGCATGTTCTTGGCCTTGCGCTGCGTCAGCGTCTGCGTGGCGAGAACATGCTCGACCTCGCTCGTGCCGATCCCGTGCGCCAACGCGCCGAAAGCACCATGCGTCGAGGTGTGGCTATCGCCGCAGACAATCGTCGTGCCCGGCAAGGTGAAGCCCTGCTCCGGCCCGATGACGTGCACGATGCCCTGCCGCTTATCCAGTTCGCCGTAATACTCCACGCCGAACTCTTTGGCATTCTTTGCCAGCGTCTCGACCTGGATGCGGCTTTCCTCGTCCTTGATACCGCCGGCGCGGTTGGTGGTGGCGATGTTGTGATCGACCACTGCCAGCGTCTTTTCCGGCGCGCGTACCTGGCGCTTGGCCATGCGCAAACCCTCGAAGGCTTGCGGGCTCGTTACCTCGTGCACAAGGTGCCGATCGATATACAGCGTGCAGGTGCCATCCTCGGCGCGCTCGACGATGTGGTCGTCGAAAATCTTGTCGTAAAGGGTTTTTGGTGCGGACGTGGGCATGGCGGTGATGGCTCCGGGCGGCGGCGGCTAAGTGGTGGGCGATATATGCCGTTCTTGGCGCTAGTCAGCGACAGGGTCAAGTATTTGCAAGCGGGTGGCGATATGATGCGGAATGGTCATGTTGTCGAAATTTGACGATCAAAAAATTGAGATGGACAATCATGCCGTCCAAAGTTGCAGAAAACTCATATCCGATCGCGCCTGGAACAAACTTTGGGTCCACTTCGAATTCCACAACCGCCGTCATCCCGGCCAAGCGCAGCGCGAGCCGGGAAGACGCGGCGTGGTAACTGCTGTGATGAGGACGCAGGGCCGAATTAAAAAATGCAGGGCTCGGTTGCAAGAGATCACCATCAATTGCTCCCGATGCGTTCGCGGCTCGGGGCCGCCAGAGTAGGCTAATCGCCCGCGTCATCATAAAAGCAGGTGCGCACGACCTGGCTGCAGCGCCGCACGACGGCTGCGGCTCACTCGCCCTTGACCACCGAAATATCCGGTGCGTCGACATTCTTCATGCCCTGCACGTGATAGCCAGCGTCGACGTGATGCACTTCGCCCGTCACGGCGCGGCCGAGGTCGGACAGCAGATAGAGCGCCGAGCAGCCCACTTCCTCGATCGTCACCGTGCGGCGAAGCGCTGAATTGTATTCGTTCCACTTCAAAATATAGCGGAAATCGCTGATGCCGCCGGACGCCGCAAGGGTCTTGATCGGTCCGGCCGAAATGGCGTTGACGCGGATGTTCTGCTTGCCAAGATCGGCTGCGAGATAGCGCACGCTCGCCTCCAGCGCGGCCTTGGCGACGCCCATGATATTGTAGTTCGGCATCACCTTTTCGGCCCCGTAATACGTCAGCGTCAGCAACGCGCCGCCGTTCGGCATCAGCTTTTCGGCGCGCTGGGCGAGTGCGGTGAACGAGTAGCAGGAGATGCTCAGCGACTTCAGGAAATTCTCTTCCGTGGTATCGACGTAGCGACCCACCAGATCCTCTTTCGCGGCGTAGGCGATGGCGTGCACGAAAAAGTCGATGGTGCCCCATTTATCCTTGAGTTCTGCGAACACCGCGTCCATCGAGGCTTTGTCGGTGACGTCGCACGGCAGTACTATTTTGGAGCCTGCTTCGGCGGCCAGCGGCTCCACGCGCTTCTTCAACGCATCGCCCTGATAGGTGAACGCCAGTTCCGCGCCCTGCGCCGCGCACGCCTGCGCGATCCCCCACGCGATCGAGCGGTTGTTGGCCACGCCCATGATCAGCCCGCGCTTGCCCTTCATGAGCGTACCCTGGGGGATGGCGTGCGTGCGGTCGGTGGTCATCGGTGGCGGCCTTGAATGCTGGAAGCTCAAATGCTGGAGCGGGTGGTTTCGCGCGGGCTGAAAAGCGGCGAATTTCGCCGCAATGCATCACATTTAACCTCGGTGGTCCAGTGCGACGGCGACGAATATACGGCATAAAGCGGCGGCTATTGCCCTGGAGGGCTGCTTGGGCCTATCGATAGCACTCAGCCACTCGTGTCCCCCCGACGATGGAGCCCCCCATGAAGTTATTCTATGCCCCCGGTGCCTGCTCGCTGTCGCCTCACATCATCCTGCATGAAAGCGGGCTGAAGCACACCGTTGCCAAGACCAACCTGAAAGACAAGACGTTCGACGGCGGCGGCGATTTCAAACTCAAGAATCCACATGGCTATGTGCCGGTGCTCGAACTCGACGATGGCACCACGCTGACTGAAGGCCCTGCGATCGTTCAGTATATCGCCGACAAGGTGCCCGAGAAGAAACTCGCGCCTGCGGCTGGTACGATGGAACGGGCGAAGATGCAGAGCTGGTTGAACTTCGTCTCGACCGAAATCCACAAAGGCTTCTCGCCGTTGTTCAATCCGGCGATGCCGGAAGAGGCCAAGAAACTGTTCCGCGAGAAGCTGTTGCAGCGCTTCGAAGTGCTCGACCGGCATTTTGCCAAGTCGGACTATCTGATGGGTAACAGCTTTTCGCTGCCGGATGCCTACCTGTTCACGGTGCTGAATTGGACCAAGCCGACCAACATCGACATCTCTCAGTTCAAGCACCTGACTGCCTATCATGAACGGATGGCGGCCCGCCCGTCCGTGCAAGCCGCAATGAAGGCCGAAGGGCTGATCAAGTAGCCGACTGCTTTGGTGTCAGGCCTTGCTGGATCGAGCGTGGCCTGACACTCTTTGCGTCCTCCACTCACTCAATCCGCAGGCGAGCCTCGATGACCTCCGATGTAACGCGCGAATTGGCTCCGACCGGCACCCTGCGCGTCGGCATCAACCTGTCGAATTTTCTGCTCGTCACCGGCAGGTCGGCGGCCGGCGATCCCGTCGGCGTCGCGCCGGACATGGGGGCTGAGATCGCGCGCCGGTTGGGCGTTCCGGTCAGCTATAACACTTACAAGACGCCTGGCGAACTGGCTGATATGGCAGGAACCGGCGCCTGGGATATTGGCCTGATCGGTGCCGAGCCGCAGCGCGCCGAAAAAATTGCGTTCTCAGCCGCCTACTGCGAAATCGAAGCCACCTATCTGGTGCCCGCCGGGTCGCCACTGCAAGTGCTCGCCGACGTCGACCGGCCCGGCGTGCGCATCGCGGTGACGGCAAGGGCTGCGTACGGCCTCTGGCTCGAACGCAATATCAAGCAGGCCACGTTGATCGGCACCACCACGCTCGACAGCGCGACAGACAAATTCGTCGCCGACAAGCTGGACGCATTGGCTGGTCTCAAGCCGAAACTACTGGTCGATATCGCGCGCGTTCCCGGCGGCCGAATTCTCGACGGCCATTTCATGACCGTGCAGCAGGC
>JANXYD010000392.1 GCA_025350265.1 Hyphomicrobiaceae bacterium
TGGATTGGCACGGGAGGCAAATCCCCCTACGGCGCGGACGGCTATAATCCGGCCGGCGTGCGCATCGGTCAGAAAACAAATCGCAACAACCGCGCGATCAAGGTCTGGGACAAGCGCGAATTCCGCGATTTCGACGATAACGTCGAACTCGGCACCCGTAACATCAAACTGGCGCTGCGCCGGCTGCGCAAGTTCGCTCGCCAAGGCGCACTCGAGGAGCTCGATCTAGACGGCACCATCAAAGGGACCGCGCACAAGGGTTATCTCGATATTCACCTGCGGGCCGAGCGGCGCAACACGGTGAAAGTGCTGATGTTTTTCGATGTCGGCGGCTCGATGGATTATCACATCAAGGGTGTCGAGGAACTGTTTTCCGCAGCCCGCACAGAATTCAAGCATCTCGAATTCTTCTACTTCCACAACTGCCTGTACGAGCGCGTGTGGAAGGACAACGCCCGCCGTTGGAGCGAAACCACCGCGACCTGGGACGTGCTGCACAAGTACCCCGCCGACTACAAGGTGATCTTCGTCGGCGACGCCTCGATGAGCCCTTACGAAATTTCGGTGGCCGGCGGCTCGGTCGAACACATGAACGAGGAACCGGGATCGCTGTGGATGAAGCGCGTCACCGACATCTACGAGCACGCCGTCTGGCTCAACCCGATTCCCGAAGACAATTGGGCCTGGACCCCGAGTACCAAGATGATGCGCGACATGATGGAGGGCCGTATGTATCCCCTCACGCTCGGCGGTCTCGAAGGTGCCATGCGCGAGTTGATGCGATAGGTTCTGGACACCGATTGGCCGTGTTGATGGATTGAGATGGCGACCTGGGCTGAAAACCCGGCTGTGATAACTGGTAGTCGGGGCGCGCCAGGCAAAGCGCAAAAACCGTGGCCGCAAATTTGCGTTCGAGCTTGGAGCGGTCGATTGACGCGCTGCCAGGCCGGATTTCCAATGGCAATCGACCAATTTTAACGAAAAGATCGCACATCCCGGTTCATTGTGGACTATAGCCAAGCGGGCTCAGTTCGTTAACGAAACGCCTACAAATGTCCGATACGGTCGATACCGTGACGCCGGAAAATCGCCGCATGGCATCGCGCCGCCGCGTTCTCAAGGCGGGCATCATCGCGTTCAACGATCGCCACTCGACCTTGCCTTGCACCGTGCGCGACGTATCTTCGACTGGCGTGCGCCTGATCGTGGAGGGTTCGATCAGTGCACCCGATACCTTTGAATTACTCATCGAACTCGATGGTCTTGAAGCTGACTGTGAAGTCGTCTCGCGCAAGGCCGGCGAAATCCGCGCTAAATTTATCGGCCTGCCCCGCACGGTGACGGTGCGGCGCGTTCAAATCGTCAAGGCCGTCATGCCACAGCGAACCGGGCAACTGCGGTTGAAGCCGCGTGGCGAGCGCTGAGCGTCAGGCTTTGGGTTGCTGGTCGGCACTCAGTCCGCGTCGTTGCAATGTGCTGTGCTTGTCGGCCAGTGGCGCCCACCACGCTTCATTGCTCAGATACCAGTCGATCGTCTGCTCGAGCCCACCGGCGAAGGTATGGCTGGGTGTCCAGCCGAACTCGCGTTGAATGCGGCCGGCATCAATCGCATAGCGGACGTCGTGGCCGGGGCGGTCTGCGACATGGGTGATAAGCCGTCGCCGCGGCCCGGATGCGGAAACGCCAAGCCGCTGATCGAGGCAGTCGCAAATAGATTTGACCACGTCGATATTCGTCATCTCGTTGTGGCCGCCGATGCAATACGTTTCGCCGGGCTTGCCGCCTTCGAACACAGTTTGCAGCGCGCGGGCGTGATCCCCCACATGTAGCCAATCGCGCACATTGAGCCCCTGCCCGTAAACCGGCAATGACTCGCCACGCCATGCCTTGATGATCATCAGCGGGATCAGCTTCTCCGGAAACTGCGCCGGACCATAATTGTTCGAGCAATTGGTGACGATGACCGGCAGACCATAGGTGCGGTGCCAGGCGCGCGCCATGTGATCGGATGCGGCCTTGCTGGCCGAGTAGGGCGATGATGGATCGTAGGCGGTGGTCTCGTTAAATGAGCCGGTTGCCCCGAGCGAACCGAACACCTCGTCGGTTGAGACATGGACGAAGCGGAACGCCGTTTTCTCGTCGCCGCGCAGCGTCTGGAAATAGCCCAGGGCCGCGTCGAGCAGGCGGGCCGTGCCGAGAACGTTGGTGTCCACGAAGACCGCCGGGCTTTCGATCGAGCGATCGACGTGGCTTTCGGCCGCCAGATGGATCACGCCTGTTGGCCGATGGTCGGCGAATACCTGCGCAAGGCTATCGGTATCGCGAATATCGGCGTTGACGAACGTGTAACGGCCGGTCGCAACAAGCGGCTGCAGCAGGCGCAGATCGGCGGCGTAGGTCAGCGCATCCAGATTGACGACGTGATACTTATTCGAGGCGACCAGCGTTGCCACCAGATGCCCGCCGATGAAGCCGGCACCGCCCGTGACCAATAGCGTTTGCATCAGGTGGATGTCTCCGAGCAAAGAAAAATCAACGCACCAGGGTCGCTCCGGTTTTAGTTGAATAGCGGAAAGACCCTCGCTCTTTGTTTTGTCGTGCTTCTTATCGGAAAAACCGCTCACACCCCGGATCTCGTCCGGGGCATGCTTTATCCGGAAGCACTCTAA
>JANXYD010000438.1 GCA_025350265.1 Hyphomicrobiaceae bacterium
GTTCGGAAATCAACGAGGCCGTCCGGATCTTTTGATGCGGTCAACTTACTGACCGGATCGAACGTTATGTCGTGGTCTACGAACTGACCGAAATATGTGTAAAGAGCTGGAATGCCGCTTTCTTCAGCGTCCGGGGCATCCTTGGCATTATCTGGCCCAGATTGCATTTGCTCCGCAAGTTTTGCGAGTGCTGCCAGCGATTCTTCCTCTGTCTTGCCAAACTTCGCCGGAGGAAGATTGCGGAACATCCGTCCGAACCGGCCTTGCGATAACGACGAGCGGGTGGCAGCGAGGCCGCGTGGCGGCAGGGAATGACGTCCCGACATGATGTATCCTTTAAAAATATCAATTTGCGCGGCAATAAAAAGTGCGCGGTACAATTCAAGCCCGACGCTGGAAATTGTCAAGCTTCCTTTTGCATCAAGCAAAAAAACACTTTACGCGAAAACAATCCCCCGTACGCGAACGCGCGAAACAAAGCGAAGGGCTACAATTAAGCGACACGCCCTAGACGACGCACTCTCGACATCCCACGCCGCCCAGCCCCTATCACCCCGCCTTCTTTCTTTTCTCGATCGCGTCCCAGATCAAAGCCGCGATATCCTGGCCGCCGAACGCTTTCACCTGCCGGATGCCCGTCGGCGAAGTGACGTTGATCTCTGTGAGGTAGGGGCCGATAACGTCGATGCCGGTGAAGATCAGCCCGCGCCGCTTCAGTTCGGGGCCGAGGCGGGCGCAGATTTCCTTGTCGCGTGGCGTCAATTCAGTGGCGACGGGCGTGCCGCCGACATGCATGTTGGAGCGCGTTTCGCCCTCAGCAGGCACGCGATTGATGGCACCGGCCGGTTCGCCGTCGATGAGGATGATGCGCTTGTCGCCCTGGCGCACTTCAGGGCGGTATTGCTGCACCATGAACGGTTCGCGGCTGACGAGATGGAACATCTCGATCAGCGCGTTGAGATTGCTGTCGCCTTCGCGGATGCGGAATACGGCCGCACCGCCATTGCCGTACAGCGGCTTGATGATGATGTCCTTGTGGCGGGCGCGAAACTCCAGCACGTCTTCGGGATTACGCGTCACCATCGTGGGCGGCATCAGGTCGAGAAAATCCAGCACCCACACCTTTTCCGGCGCATTTCGCACGCTGGCGGGATCGTTGACCACGAGGGTTTTCGGGTGGATACGTTCAAGGAGATGCGTGGTGGTGATGTAGCCCATGTCGAATGGCGGATCCTGCCGGAGCAGCACCACATCCCAATCAGCCAGATCGATCTTGCGCGGGTCAGACAGCTTGTAGTGTTCGCCGACTTTATCTTGCACGGTCAACGTCGCGCCGCGGGCGATGAGCTTGTCGCTGTCGAGGGTGAGATGATTGGGCGTGTAGTAAAATAGTTCGTGGCCGCGCGTCTGCGCCTCCAGCAGCATGGCGAACGTGCTGTCGCCGCGAATGTCGATCTTGTCGATGGGGTCCATCTGGCAGGCGATTTTCAGGCCCTTGCTTTTTGACAAAGCCATGCGAAGTCCTCGGTCGGATGTGTGGAGGCGAACCGCCAGCGGCGGCGGCATGCGCCTTTATGAAACGCCGCAACGGAGCTTGCCAGAGGCAATCCGCGCCATTTGCTTCACAGTCGCGAGATGTTGCGTCGCGCATCTGGGTGCAGCCATGACACGGCCGACGCCGGCAGCGCTGGCTGTTGCCCATTTGCCCCACTGTTGCCACCAGTTGGTCGTAGACGGTGAATTGACCTCGACGGCGTGGCGGAACTAAACACCTTCAGAGGCAACCGCGTTATAGCGTCGTCACCAGCGCGGCCGACTTGGAAGCGCACGTAAACCCTTGAGTGCACGGAGACCATTTGGACGGGCACGCTCCAGACCAACGGCCTGGAACGTCGGCGGAAGCCGGCGGGGCTGCGCTTGCGCCGCCGGTAGCTTGGTATCTGGGGCGGGACGGCCAGCAATTCGGCCCGGTCAACGACGCGGAATTCCGACGCCTGTATGAGACAGGACAGTTGCGGCCGGCCGACCTGGTGTGGCGCGAGGGGTTCGCTGAGTGGCGCGCCGTCGGGTCGATGCAGCCGAACGCTCAACAATCCATGGCCGAGGTGCCTCCCCCCGCATCAGTTCAGCAACAGCCGCATGCGGCCTCGGCGGCGGCGGCTTCAGAGCGGGCGGATGTGTCGCGCAGCACCGGACCACGCCCGTCGACTGGGGCGCCTGCGCCGCAAGCCAGACCGAGACAGCCGGTTCGGCCTGCATCCGTCGCCGTCGCGCCGGCCAGCACTCTGAACGAGGAGGCGGCGTTGGCGCGAGCGCGCCGCCGGACGAAGCCGGATCGGACCGCCGCGATGGCGCGCGGCGGACGCCGCATCGGGCGAAGCCTAGCGTGGCTGGCGATCGCGGCGTTTTTCGCGCTGACACTGGGTGCTGCCTATTTCGTGGTGGCCGGCGACAAGAATCTGTTGCGTATGGCGACCGCTCTGATCCCCTCTTTCGGCGAACGGACGGTTGTTACAGCGCCGATTGGCGGTTTCGCAAAAACCACCGATGCCACCGATGCGGCGATGCAAAAAAGCCTGCTTTGGCAGACCCTGAAGGCACACCATGCGGACTGGTACGCCCAGCGCGTGAAAGAGGCGACGGCTGCCTCCAACGCCGGCAAGTCGGAGTCCGAGATCGCCAACATCATGATGCAAGCAGTGGTGGCGCTGCGCCGGCAATATGCGGGCGAGGCGACGTCGGCACCCGTCCAGCAGCTTAAATCGATCGCGACGCTATTCGTCGCCAATCTCACGAACCTCAGGGCGCACAGCATCGACGCGTGTTTTCAATTCGTATCGTCGGGGGAAGGGTCGCCGGCGGTCGTGGCGCTGCTGCAATCACCTGAGTATACGAGCGGGTTGCAGGCGCAGCTGTCGGCCACCTTCGAGGCGATCGCAGCGGGGCAACGCACGCCCCGCATCTACCCGCGACCAAAGCCCGAAGATTATGACGCGCTGGTCACTGTGCTGGAAACGCGCGGCTGGAAAGATGCGGATCTGCAGCTGTTTTCGGACAGCGGCGCGTTAGGCAAGGCGTCGCCCGAAAGTGTCTGCCGCCTGGTGACGCAGTGGATCGAGAGCCAGTTGGCCATTTCCGAACCCGACACGCAGATGCGGCTGCTGGTGGACAGCCTGAGGCCGGTGGTGGGCGGCTAGGGTCGCTCTACAATTGCACTAAAACCGGCACGATCCTAGCCTCGGCTGCCGAAGATCGCGTCGCGCGCGAGATTCCGCAAATGCTTGGGACTGGTGAGTGCACGCCTCAGTTCGTAGCTGCGGCTGATCTTGCGTCCGGCCGCCGCGAAGGCGGCGCAGGTCTCAGCCGTAAGGGCTGCGTCCGCCGTCTGTTCGAACAATGATTTGACCACTGGCGGAAGGGTGCTGCCGAAACCGAGAACACCGAGGCCGTTGCAATGTGGAAACTCGAAATGGGGGTATTGCCCGGCGAGTTCCGCCCAAAACCGGTGAACGCCGAAGCCGCGCTCGCGCACCTGCGTGTCGTGAAACAAAACAACCGCCCGGTCGGACAATTTAGGCACCCAAGCCGTAAAATCTTCGACGACGTCGTCGTAGAAATGACGGCCATCGACATGCAACAGATCGACTGACTTATCGGCAACAGAATGAAGCGCATCGGCGAAAGTCATGCGCTTCAATTCGGCCATGCCCGGATATCGTTTTGCGGTGTAAGTCGCCAGCCGGTCGAAAATCTTGTCGCCGTAAAAACCGCCGTGCTCGTCCCCCTGCCAAGTGTCGATGGCGATGGCGCGGCCGTCGATCCCACTTCGCTTTATTTGTTCGCAAAAGCAGCAGAACGAATAGCCAGCATAGCTCCCGAGTTCGACGGTAAGCCGCGGCCGCAAGGCGTCGACGATCCAGAACGCGAACGGGCCGTGCTCGATCCAAGCGCTGGAAACGAGCCAATGCGGGGTCGGAACGGATCGCAAGGGCAGAATAGCCATGAATATCTCACTCGCTCATTGTTGCAGTCTGCTCTCGTGCGCCGCTCGCTTGCTTGACGTCGGCACCCACCAAGCCTTCTCGGAGAGCCGCCATGCGTCCGCCGAATTTGGCACGCCGTTCGTGATCGAACATGATCACAGCACGAAGCCAGCGCAGGCTCATTTTGACTAGCAGCGGCACAATGGCAACGGGCGCACCGTGCTTGCGGGCCACATAAAGATTGCTTTTCATGAGATGAAAATTCTTGAACCGCGTCAATCCCGGTGACGGCGCGGAGGATGCGTTACCGACATGCCGGACCACGGCATCTTGCACATGATAGAGACCGTACCCGGCCTTCAAAAGACGAATGGAAAGATCGTCGTCCTCGAAATAGAGGAAAATGTTTTCGTCAAAACCTCCGACAGCTTCGAAATAGTCACGACGTAAAAATATCGCCGAGCCGCTGAGCACTTCGATCGAAGCATCCCCGTTGGGATGGATCGTCTTGCTTCCGTTCTTCTTCGCGCGGATGATGCGCGCGGGCGCGCGCAGAAATTGCCGCCCCGCAGCATCCAGGATGCGTGGATTAAAGGCATTGCGACCTGCAATTCTCCGGTCGGCGGCAACAAGCTGATCGAGCGTCGTCTCCATCAGCGTGGCATCCGGATTGAGAAAAAATAGATAGGGCGTGGTGGCAAGACTTGCGCCGACATTGCAGGCCGCACCGAAGCCGACGTTCTCACTGAGACGATGGAGGCGAACATTTTTGGCCGCAGCCAACGCAGCCAGTTTGGCGACATCGTTGCTCGCGTTGTCGACGATGATCACCGAGACATCCGCAGGCACGCTCGCCAGCAAATCAGCAACGGCAGCGCTGCTGTTAAAAGCGACCGATATAATCGTCACACCGTCAGTCATTCGAGCGCCCGCAGATTAAGTGCCACGAATGGCCTTATGCCAGACAGGCGAAGAAGTTCAAAGGGCAGATCACCCAAGCCCGTCGGGTCCAGGTAAATTGCGGTTGGGTCAAGAAATCTCCCATCCCGCGGGCCACATTTACGGGCTGCATTTGTCACTTGCCAAATATTGCGAAGAAAGCGCACGCTCGGGTTCACGAGCGTTCTTTTTGGGATAGGACAAGGTCATGTCAATCGCGAACGTTGAACTTCTCCGTGGTGCCTACATGGCATTTTCAAAGGGCGATGTCCCTGCCGTGGTAGCAGCGATGGCTCCAAAGATTGTGTGGAACGAAGCCGAGAATTTCCCGTATGCTGATCACAATCCTTATGTCGGACCTGATGCCATTGTTTCTGGCGTGTTCGCCCGTTTGGCGACCGAATGGGATGGTTTTTCAGTGAACGTGGAAGAGATGCTCGACGCAGGCGATAAGATTGTCGCGCGCGGACGATACACCGGCACCTACAGGGCGACGGGAAAGACCATCAATCAGCAGTTCGCTCATTTCTGGAAGGTCGTCGACGGGAAGCTAGCGTCGTTCGATCAATATACAGACACGCTCCAGACCGCGCGAGCCATGGGCAAGTGACCCATCGACAAGGCGACGATCTCCGCCGCTAGATCCGTTCGCTTGCTACTTTGTTCGCAAATCGCGCGCCATCCGCAAGGAGTCGCCCGATGTAGACAGGAAGATCAGCACCTCTGTGATAACGTCTATCGACCGACGCAAAATGTGGACAATTGGCCCGCGTGATGTGAGCCTCGCCTCTGCGTGATCGAGATGAGAGAGCTCTTCAGATTTGATGGAAGCTATCAGCGCATAGAGCTCTTGGTCGCGGCGCCAGAGAAACGCGAGTTGGTCGTTCAAGTGCCGATGGACGGCTTCCTCGACCGCAGCGGTGCAAGCCCATATGGCATTGCGGCCCATGAGTGCCGTACCAGTTCCAAGTAATCGCCCGCCAATACCCCAAAGAATCAGCATTCGGCACGCCTTGGCATGGCGCGACGGCATAGCTTCCGCGAAGCGCGCCCGATGACCGACCTCATGCCCCAGCATTTCCTCAAGCTCTTGTACGATATCGGGATAGCGCCACCGCGCAATTGCAATTTGCGAGCGATATATTCGAATTGCTCCGTGTTCACCTGCGTGATTCACCTTCAGAATTCGCGCAATTGTGCGACGAGCGGCGAGGCTGCCGCAATCCGCCGCCTTTGCATCGCGGCCAGCAAGTGGCTGTGTTGGATCCATTGAGCTTTGCTCGCTCCCACAAAAGGTCGGCAACGACCATAACCGGACGTGCCGGTGCGAGCAATCACCGCAGAAGCTCGAGAGACGAGGGTTACCCCAGCCCCGTCAATTCCAGCACTGCTTGAGCAAAGGCGGCGGGTTGTTCGTAGGCGGCCCAGTGCCCGGCGTCGATAATCGTACGGGTCTGGAGTTCGGCGTGGTGTCGGCGCAAAATTTCGTACCGCGCGTCGACGCTCGGGGTCGCCAGCACATCTTTTTCGCCCCAAATGGCGCGCAGTGGCGCGGTCACGTGCGGGAGAGTGGCGGGAATATCGTCTGTGCCGGCGAATGCGCGGGACTTGAATCGCGCACGGCGTATATTTTCGGCCTGCAGATGAACCGCCAGCGCATCGATCCGCAGGGGATTGTGAAACATCAGCCGGGCGAGGTTGGTTTGATGCACCGTGGCGCTTTCGGCCGCGGTCATGGTCGAACGCTCGCGCTCGAACTCCAGCCGGTTGTGCGGCACGCCCAATGCGGCCGAGCCTGAGATCGTGTACGTCGCGAGTTTGTCGCCGAGATAGGCGGCCGCGAACGTGCCGACGTGGGCGCCGAATGAAAACGCAACCTGATGCAGTCGCTCGCCCGCGCCGAACAGCTTGCGCACGCCATCTGCCACCACCTGTCCGGACGATGCGGGGGTGTAGGGTTGGTTCGGCATCGCACTGTCGCCAAGGCCCGGCAAATCCGCTGCCCATACCTCCGTCACATCGGCCAGCGCGGGAATGACCTTGATCCAATGCGTCCACGAGCCGGAACCGCCGTGCAGTAACAGCAGTGGCAGCGTGCCCGCGCGGCGCCGACCCCAGCGCCGCCAGACCATCGTGCCGCGGCCGCACGGCGTCGTAGTCTTAAC
>JANXYD010000428.1 GCA_025350265.1 Hyphomicrobiaceae bacterium
CACAACCCGATGTGATGCAGAAGGTGTATTTGCAGTCACAGGCGAAGTGAGCGACCAAGTCGTATCAGCAGGACTATTGAAGCCGGTGCCTGACGGGCGGCCGGCTTTTTCATGCCGGCTGAGACGAGGGGCGGCGCGGCGCAAGTTGGACCAGCAGCACGGCGGCCATGATGAGCGCGGCACCCAACCAGGCAATCGGGCTGAGGCGCTCGCCGAGCAGGATCGATCCGGCAAGCGCTGCAAACAGGCTCTCGGTGCTGATGATGATGGCCGCCTCTGAGGCAGGGGCGTAGCGCAAGGCAAGCGTCAGGATCGTGAACGTCCCGGCGCTTGACAGGATGCCGACATAGAGTATTTCGGTCCTGGCCGCGATCAGTGCCGCCAGCGATACGGATTCAAAGATTGACGCGCCGATGCTAGCTGCGATGCCGACGGTGGCGAATTGCACGCAGGTAAAAACGACCGGTCTGTCGAAGGCTGCGCCAAGTTCCGCCAGGATGACATGCAGCGCCCAGAAAATGGCGCACGCGGCTATCAACCAATCGCCGGTCGATAGCGCTGCAAACGCGCTGCCGCCGAGCATCCACGTGCCGAGCGCCGATAACAACGCCGCTGGGATGATGGCTGGCCCCGGTGACGCGCGCCGCAACAGGAAGGCCAGCGGCGGGGTAAAGACGACGTAGAGGGCCGTCAGGAAGCCGCCGTTGGTCGCGGTAGCGGTTCTAAGTCCGAATTGCTGCAAGGCTGCGGCGATGAAGAAAGCGAGGCCGGCCAAAAGCCCCGCCTGCAACACGCCAAAAGTTTGCGATGGCTGGTGAAGTTTTCTGGTCGGCACACCAGCGCGACTATGCTCGATGACGGCGAGCGGAAGCAGCGCTAACGTAGCGACGATCGCGCGGGCGGCGATGAAGGTCAACGGGCCGACCGACGTCATGGCGGTTTTCTGATAAACAAAAGCCAAGCCCCAGATGGCGGCGGCGAACAGCAACAAAAAATCAGCCCTTAGTCGCGTCATCCGGTTTTCCGCAGGTGAGATGGTGGACAAAAGGTGCCCAAAGTTCGACAATATGTCATCGGAATGCTGTGACGGGGAGTGGGTGTGTGGTCGCTCGCGGCTGATGTGGGCCGACGGGGATATCGGCGACCTGAAAACTGCGCGCGGGACCCGGTGGCAAAATGCGTCGGCGCGGCTAGCAATTCGAAACGAACTTCGCGACTGAACAGGTCCGAATATAACGAGGCACTTGTTGCAAGCCCGACGCTCAGGGATGACCAGACAGCTTCCGCGACAAGGGGCGATGGAGCATGCGTAGCAATGCGCCGATCGGGCCAATGTTCGACGCCGAGCTCGGGCTGGTATTTCTCAAAATGCGCACGCTCGTCGGCGCGACCTTGTGGGACATGGCGCGGGCGGTGCACTCCGAGCCGACGGTCATCGCCGACCTGGAGGCGGGAGCCATCGCGGCGTTGCCGGCATGGCCGGAGTTGACGCGGCTGGTGCATGCCTATGCGGCTATCAGCGGCGTCGATCCGCATCCGATCCTGGCTCGGCTGGCGCGCTCGCTGGTGCGCACGCATCCGGCTTCCGAGCAGCACGGATATGGGCTCAGCGCCGACGATGATCCGCAAGCGCGGCAGGTAGCTGCAGACTGGGAGGCCTTCGATCGGCAGCAAGCACAATTCGACAATCAACCCACGTTGCGGTCGATTTCGGGTCAGCCAGTGCCCAACTATGCGATGCATCACGCGACCGCTGCGTCCCGCGATCAGCCGCTCATGCTGCAGCAGGTGCGCCACCCGCAAGCGCCGGCATCCGAGGTTCGGGCGCGATTGGAAGACCGACCGAGGCAGGCGGTTGCGATCGCGCGCCGTGGTGCCGCGACGGAGCCCGCAGCCAAGGCGGGGTCTGCCGCGCGTGGCCTGCGACGGGCCGTGCAATCGGTCGGTCGCGGGGTGGTGCGTGGCTTGCGGCAGCGAGGCGTGGCGCTGGTGCTGATCGTGGCACCGTTTGCCATCATCGCAGTATCGGCGCGATTTTTTCCGGGTGTTCTCTATGCTGCCGCCACTCCGCTGCCGACGGCAGTGCGGCAGACAGTGCGACACGGGATCGATTATCTGGTGAGCGGACTTGCACCGTCGAAAGAAGGGCTGACGTGGATCGACGTGGGGGATCCGCGACTGCGCAAAACTGATAAGCTGCGCTTGCCCGCGCCTTAGTCTTTGATTACGGCGCGACTTCGACGGTCAAAGGACTTCTGCACGGCCCCACACCGCACGGGCGGTATTTGCATTTGTTGGGTCGCGCAAAAGCTTGACCCACCCTACAGTATCGCTCGCGCCTCTCGGGTTCAGGCGGGTAGGTTGGGTCAAGCACGTCTGCGCGACCCAACATCTCACGCGCGGAGTTTGTAGATTGTGACACGCTATAACTTCTCTGCCGTAACTTGACCCGGCACCAACGCAACAGGTCGCAATATCGATGTCATCGGTGCCCAAAGCTAAGCTCGATCGGCTGGTATCGCGGTGGCAAGCCGTGCAAGGCGAACTCAACAGTGGTGTCGAGCAGCTGCGGTTCGTTGAGCTTTCGAAGGAATTCGCCGACCTCAATCCGATCGTGGAAACCATCAACGAGCTCAGGCGTATCGCAGCCGAAGTCGAGACCACGCGCAGCCTTGCTCATGGTCGCGACACAGAGCTTGCCGAGTTGGCCGAGGCGGAATTGCCGGATCTCGAAGCACGGCTGAGCCACCTCGAAAATGCGATGAAAGTGCATCTGCTGCCGAAGGACGCGGCCGATGAAAAAAGCGCGATCATCGAGGTGCGGGCGGGGACCGGCGGCGACGAGGCGGCGCTGTTTGCGGCAGATCTGTTCCGCATGTATGTCCGCTACGCCGAACTGCACGGCTGGAAATGCGAAATCATCAGCGAGAGCGATAGCGCGCTCGGCGGCCTCAAAGAAGTGGTGGCGTCGATCACGGGCAAGGGCGTGTTCGCCAAATTGAAATTCGAATCTGGCGTACATCGGGTGCAGCGCGTGCCGGCGACGGAAGCCTCAGGCCGCATCCACACTTCGGCCGCAACGGTCGCCGTGCTGCCGGAAGCGGAGGAGGTGGACCTGGTGATCCGCCCGGAAGATTTGCGCATTGATACGATGCGGGCGGGCGGGGCAGGCGGACAGCACGTCAACAAAACAGAATCGGCCGTGCGCATCGTGCATATCCCGACTGGGCTGATGGTGGTGTCGATGGAGAAATCGCAGCATCAGAACCGGCGGCTGGCGATGGGGGTGCTGCGGTCGCGGCTGTATGAGCTTGAGCGCCAGCGCACAGCCGATCAGCGCGCCTCGATGCGCAAGGATCAGGTGGGGTCCGGCGACCGGTCGCAACGCATCCGCACTTATAGTTTTCCGCAAGGACGCGTGACCGATCATCGGATCAATCTGACGCTGCACAAATTGCCGCAAGTCCTGGATGGCAGCGGTTTGGACGAACTGGTGGAGGCGCTCAGCTCTGATCATCAAGCAACCTTGTTGGCCGAGCTCGACGGGAATGGATAAAACCGTGCAAGTTGCTGCTGAGGATAAAGCCGCCTGCGTCTTTGCCGGAAACAGCGTTCGCGAGGCATTGTCGATCGGCGCACGTGCGCTGTCGACCAACGCCCCGGCCACCTCGGAGCCAGGCGCTCGCGACGCGGGCGTGGACGCTCGACGGCTGCTGCAGATGGCGCTGGATATCGATGCCCTGGCACTACTGAAGGAGCCTGAGCGTCGGCTCGACGCAGCAGAAAGTGCACGGTTCCAAGGGATGTTGGATCGACGACGCACCGGTGAGCCGGTGTCGCGAATCGCCGGGCAACGCGAATTTTATGGGCGCACCTTCCAGATCTCGTCGGCCACTTTGGATCCACGACCGGAAAGTGAAACGCTGATTGACGCGGCGCTGCAACTGGCGCGTGTGCGCTGGCCGTGCGGCGAGGGCCTCGACATTCTCGACATCGGCGTGGGCAGCGGATGTCTGCTGGTGACGCTGTTGGCGGAATTGCCGATGGCGCGCGGCATGGGGATCGACATTTCGGCACCGGCGTTGCGGCTGGCCGAGCATAACGCGGAGGTGCACGGTGTCGCCGGGCGCGCCAGTTTCGTGAACGGGCGAACGTTTGCCGCAATCGACAAGCGATTTGATTTAATCGTCTCAAATCCGCCCTACATCCCGACGGCGGATATCGAAAAGCTGGAGCGGGACGTGCGGCAGTTCGATCCACGGTGCGCGCTGGACGGTGGCGCGGACGGCCTCGATATCTACCGAGAGATTGCCGCCGGCTTGCGTGCGCACGCGCGGCCTGGCTGGGCACTGTTGGAAGTCGGAGCCGGCCAGGCCGTCGATATCGCCGCCCTGATGCGATCGGCCAGCGGGCGTCAGTTCGTTTCGCATCGCGTG